>NZ_MUFN01000004.1:0-136394 GCF_001996205.1 Salinivibrio sp. IB574
GGTTTCCAAGATCTTCTTATGCAGTGTCACCGCAGCACGATACAACTTGGGGTGAACCTGCGTATCGGTTTGCTTTTCGCGATTACACTTTGATATCACGGCTGCAGTAATACAGGCTGCAACCTTGAGCTGTCCAAGTTGAAAGGCATAACTTGCGGTTTTAATCGCCATAAACACAGATTGGTCACTGTACTTATAATTGCGTGCCGCAAACTTTTCAAAGCGGAGAAAATCCTTGTGATAATTTTTTAAAATGCGATTAACGTGGCGGTCGTAATAGTTCTTGTACTTGGCGTAACTGCCTTTGCGGTTACTGGCCATGATGTCCCGAACCCAGACAACTGACTGCAGTTGTTCTTTTTCGAATAAGCCACTCAGCCAGGCAAACATGCTACCTCCATACTGCTAGCTTAACGGCTCTATTCTACTTATTTCGTGCTACTAAGCTACGGGAAGGTGCAAATAACCCCTTGATTGGTCGTTATTTAATCAGCTTTGCGAGGCGCAGTGAGTAATAGACGATTGAAGAGTCGGGAAAGGAGGGCGCGAGGGATCCCTCTTGTTGAATGAACGGTTCACTACGCGCGGGTGTTAATGGTAATCGTATAAGTATCCTCTGCCGCCGGTAACATGTGCAAGATTTGCTCGCCGAGATCGGGGTGCGAGAGCAAGTAATTACCTTGTGGGAAGCGGGTATCCTCTGGGCCTTTCAACACTAAGCTAAAGTTTTCCACCAATTGATCATCAATGGTTTCACCGTTGCCCTCATGCTCATCAATGCGGATTAGGGTCATCGCATATTCCGTGTCTGTGCCATCAATCAAAGTAATGGTTTGATCAATAAGCGCTTTAACGTGCTGACAAGATAGTACATTCATAACACCTCCCTGCGACCCTAGACAGGGTTCGTGAGTCTCTTTATCTATCTACCTGTAAATAAGGTTAGAATAAAAATTCGTCAATGCACAACAGCTTAGCAAATTTTCTGCACATTTATCGAGCAAAGCCTCTGTTCAAGACATTACCCCGTCCCAAAAACACAAAAGGCAACCCTATGGTTGCCTTGTTGCTTACGGTTGGACAAATTAACTGCGCGTTTTGACGCTACGTGCTTTATCCGTTTTTGATTTGTAGTAATACCACAAACGTCTACTTTTATTGTGCATCGAACACCTCTCCTATCAGATTAATGAACGATATTTATCGCTATGGTTATCGCACTCGTTCAGCAATAGCACGAACAGTGCGGAACTTAATAAGCACTCGAGATGAGCGCTGAAGCGCTATGATTCAACTGTCAGCCCGAACACCTTTGTAGGGCATTGCTCGTCTACTTAATGGGGAATGGACACACCGCCACCCTTCTGTCGTAAACGTAAAGTGTTGAAAATCACGTTATCTCTATTCTTATTACAAATACTTGCAGAAAGCAACCTTGTTCACGTTTGCTCAACAGAATAACTCACTGCGACGTCGGGAAAGCTTGCTATGAGAGGAAGTGTGCTTGCGAAACAGTTGGGCATCCTTTCGGCAGCCCAGCCTAATAAAAAGCCGCTCAATTGAGCGGCTTAGCGGATGGATTCCTTTGTTGGTCGTTGGTCAATGAAACTTGTTGTTACACTGCCCCGCTTGCTCACTATGTTGAGCGTCCTAACCGCATGGTCTTGTGTTCAAATGCCTGGCTGGCGGCAAACAAGGTGTCGTCATGGGTTCCTGACATCAACGGGGGCTTCACTCTTTTTGGCGCGTCACTGCGCGCTGATCATTTACCAAATTGTGTGTCAGCTCGGCTGACATTTTGAGTAAAGCACAGTTTTGCTCCCGCGCCACTGCATGACGTATAAACTGTGAACACTGTAATAAATCCGACATAAACTGCGATTTCGCACAGCATACCGGCCCAATTTATGCCGCCATTCGACACCAAAAATAAAAATGTTCCTTCATCACTAGACGACCGGTCTAATCTTGATTATGCTAGTCGACATGAAATCGAGCAGCACTCATGAAACGACCAGTCATAACGCGACCCACCAGCACCTGTTGGAAACGGGCGTGAGTGTCATGGCACAATTTGGTTTTAGCGGCGTTGGCCTAAGCGCCATCCTCAAACAAGCGGGCGTACCCAAAGGGTCTTTTTATCACTACTTTGCGTCGAAAGAACAATTCGGCCAAGCCGTGTTAGACCACTATTTTGCTTGCTACATTGCGGATGTGAATCGCTTACTGACAGATAACTCGCTCTCTCCCATTGCACGTGTGCACAGCTACTTCAGTCGCTGGCAAGCACAATACTGTAGTTTGGATCCGGTGCAAACGTGTTTGGTCGTCAAGCTGAGTGCAGAAGTTGCGGACTTATCTGAGCCAATGCGGCTGGCACTGCGTGATGGCACCGATCAACTGATTGGTTGCTTGGCGACTACGCTCGCTCAAGCCAGCGATCAGTTTAATAGCCAAGCGGCGCTGACCACCGCGACAACTTTATATCAATTGTGGCTCGGCGCAAGCTTACTGACCAAGCTGCATCGTAACGACAGTCATCTCACTCAAGCGATGACCACCACTGAAGAAAAGCTCGGGCTGATCGATTAATCCTGTTGTGCTCTATACAGCACGTCAGTAACCAACAACTGAACATTGATGCGTGGCGGTAACACAAGTTACCAACCCACCATCAACCCGAAACCCGCCAAGGCGGGTTTTTAACCGGCACCTTCTAGACGACCGGTCTAATTTAAATAAACGCTTGATACCATCAAGCACAACAAAAGGAAGGATGAGCAATGAACAACTTTGAGTTCTACAATCCCACACGTATCGTTTTTGGCGAAGGTAAGATTGCCGAGCTGGATCGGCTCATCCCGGCCGATGCCAAAGTACTCGTGTTATTCGGCGGCCAAAGTGCACGAAAAACAGGCACCTTGGATGAAGTAGAACAAGCATTGGGTCAGCGTCAGTTTGGCCTGTTTGGTGGTATTGAACCCAACCCACGCTTTGAAACCTTGATGAAAGCGGTCGAGAAAGTCGACGCTGAAGGTTATGACTACCTCCTCGCCGTGGGGGGTGGCTCAGTGATCGACGGCACCAAGTTCGTTGCTGCAGCCGCGAAATATGACGGCGACGCCTGGGACATTCTTACCAGCATGGGCGGCAAAGTAGAAGCGGCCCTGCCATTTGGTACCGTACTCACCTTGCCGGCAACCGGCTCTGAGATGAACAAAGGCTCGGTAGTGACGCGCGAGTCAATGCAAGCAAAACTACCGTTTATGAGCGAGCTAGTCTTCCCGCAGTTCTCGGTATTGGATCCGGTGAAAACCTACACCCTACCGATTCGCCAAGTGGGTAACGGCGTGGTCGATGCGTTTGTTCATGTCGTGGAGCAATACCTCACCTACCCAGCCAATGCGCCGGTACAAGACCGATTCGCCGAAGGCCTACTACAAACCCTCGTCGAGCTTGGCCCACAAGCGCTGGAAACACCAGAAGACTACAACGTGCGTGCAAGCTTGATGTGGACGGCCACCTTAGCGCTTAACGGCTTGATTGGCGTGGGTGTACCGCAAGATTGGTCAACCCATATGCTGGGTCACGAACTGACCGCCCTGCATGGTTTGGATCACGCACAAACCCTTGCCGTGGTGCTGCCAGCAATGCTCAATGAGAAGTTTGAGCAAAAACAAGCCAAGCTCGCACAATTTGCTGAACGTGTTTGGCATATTGACCAAGGCAGCGACGCCGAAAAAGCGCAGCAAGCGATTGAGAAAACACGCGACTTTTTCGAGCGCATGAACGTGAAAACACGCATGAGCGATTACGATCTGGATGAAACCGCGATTGAGCCCTTGATTGAAAGCCTGACTCAACACGGCATGACCCAACTCGGTGAACATGGCGATGTGACGCCGGACATTTGCCGCCGCGTGCTTCAAGCCGCGCTGTAATCGCCGTTTTATTTCATGATGAGGCGCGCTGATCTAGCCGCCTCTTTTCCCATCTTCAAGGGAGGAATCCATGTCAGCACTAACAAATCAACGTTTTGTTCTCGCATCACGCCCGGTTGGCGCACCCACTGCCGAGAACTTTCGCTTAGAAGAAGTCGCCATTCCTGCTCTGGGTAACAAGGATGTACTGATTGAAAACCATCACCTATCGATTGACCCTTACATGCGAGGTCGAATGAGTGATGCCAAATCGTACGCAGAACCCGTGGCGATTGATGGCCTAATGGTCGGTGCCACCGTAGGTAAAGTGTTGGAATCTAACCACGCCGATTACCAGGCGGGTGATTGGGTATTGGCTTACAAAGGTTGGGAAACCCACTCCGTGGTCGATGGCGATACCCTGCTTAAACTTAACCCTGACCTCGCACCGGTTTCATACGCGCTTGGGATCTTGGGGATGCCCGGCTTCACCGCCTACATGGGCTTGTTAGATATTGGCCAACCAAAAGAAGGCGATACCCTTGTCGTCGCCGCGGCCACTGGCCCAGTCGGTGCGACTGTCGCACAGATTGGTAAACTAAAAGGCTGCCGCGTAGTCGCGATTGCCGGTGGCGAAGACAAATGCCAGTACGCCCGTGAACACCTCAGTGTTGATGCCTGTATCGATCATAAAGCGGACAACTTTGCCGAGCAGCTTGCCGAAGCCTGCCCGCAAGGCATTGATGTGTACTTTGAAAACGTCGGCGGCAAAGTATTTGATGCAGTGATGCCACTGCTTAATACCGGCGCACGTATTCCCGTGTGTGGCTTGGTATCTCAATACAACAACACCGCTCTGCCAGAAGGCCCTGACCGTCTTTCGCAACTAATGGGCACCATCTTGGTCAAGCGCCTAACCGTGAAAGGTTTCATCATTTTTGATGACTATGCGCACCGTTATCCTGAGTTCGCTCACGACATGGCTAAATGGGTCGGCGAAGGCCAAATCCATTATCGTGAACACGCGGTGGATGGCTTTGAGAAAGCGCCGCAAGCACTGATTGATGTACTCGAAGGCCGCAACTTCGGCAAGATGGTGGTCAATATTAAATAGAGCTCACACGCGTTATTTCGCAACACCGAAAACCCTGCCTCCCCCTTAGCGATGGACAGCGAAGGGGGTTTTTTATGCCCGAGTACAGTGCTGACCCCGTGTGTTTCTATGGCATTACAAATGCCATCATCACAAAGCCTAAGCAGCCAACTACACTAAAGGGACGACTCGACTATCGTCAGCATGATTTGGCAGGGCTGGTCGCAGGTGCTTGGTTTTTACCTGCGTCAGCTGAGAAAAGAGGATGTATCAACAATGGCCAAACCCGCTCTCATGATCCGTCATCAGATTACCCTCGGATTCGCATTGGTTCTGGTGTTGGCGCTACTAACTATTTTTGCGGTGCTCGAGTGGAAAGTAAAACCCGATCTGATTGAGCAGCGACAAGAGCGGATCAGCCTCAACCAATATGCATTAATCGACTTGCTCGATGCCAAACTCGGACAGATCGAACTCTTAACCAGTTCGATCGCCTTAAAGGGCACCAACCTTCCCAAAAACGAAGCGCTATTCCACAGCCTCTTTCCTCCACTCTTTAACAATCATGGCGATCCTACCATTGCCGGTGGTGGGATCTGGCCGGAACCCAACACCTTCACACCGGGTGTAGAGCGACGTAGTTTTTTTTGGGGCCGCACAGGGCCCGATATGGAATACTATGATGATTACAACGCTCCTGATGGCAAGGGCTACCACAATGAAAGCTGGTACCTAGTCGGCAAACAGGCCCCTATCGATCGCTGCAGTTGGTCTAACGCTTATATTGACCCTTTTACCAAAGAGCCGATGATTACCTGTACCGTACCCATGAAAGAAAATGAGCGCTTCGTTGGGGTGGCAACGGTCGACATGAGACTGGATGGCATTGCCGACATACTGGCTCGGTATGGCAAAGAAAACGATGGCTATGTATTCGCTCTGGACGCCAATAACAAGGCGATAAGCTTTCCCGAATCGGCGGTAACATTTAATCCTTATCGAAATACCCTGCGAACGGCTACCGAGTTAGAGCAGGATCTCCCTTGGCTCCAAGAAGCACTGCAAGCAAGTCAATCTCTCCAAGATAGTCAATTGATTACGATAGAAAGCGATGGCGTGCTAAACGAAGCCGCCTACGTTCATATTATTAAATACCCTCAAACCAATTGGGTGATTGGTCTTGTCGTGCCCAAAAGCAAAATGACCGCGGCGGCTGACAGCATGGGACTGTTCCTGATGTTCGCCATTGGCGGACTATTGCTTGTTGTGGGGATTATCGCCGCCATTACTGCTCGGAATCTACTGGATAAGATTCAGCAAACGACCACACAGATTTGGGAGTTGATAGACGGGGAAACCACTCAAGAGTTGACGGTCGACAACATGAACGAAGTAGGAGAGCTGCGCCATGCAGTGAATGCCTATGGTGATAAACTCAAATCACTATTAACCCGTCTCGAAGCGATTCAAGGTGAGTTAGTGCAAAGTGAGAAGCTGTCGTCCTTAGGGTCGCTCGTGGCTGGGGTTGCCCATGAACTGAACACCCCCATCGGCAACGCGCTGATGTCCTCTACCTCCATTCTGGGGGTGAAACAAGAATTTGTGCACAAGCTCGAAAAGCCCATTACCCGTGATGACCTCAACCAATTTCTTACTCACGTTGATGAAGGTACACGTATTATTGAGCGCAATATGGCGCGCGCGTCCGAGCTCATTCGCGCGTTTAAGCAGCTTGCCGTTGATCAAACCAGCGATCTGAGACGAGAATTCGACTTGCACCATCTGGTCAATGAAGTCCTGTTGTCGTTACGCCCTACGCTCCAACGTTTACCACACCAAATTGATGTCGATATTCCTGACAACATGCAGCTTAACAGCTATCCGGGAGCTCTCTCGCAAATATTAATCAACTTGATCAATAACGCACTTATTCACGCCTTTGCTACGAAAGACCAAGGCCGCATCCAAATCTATGCCACGCAAACATCAACCGACTTGGTACACATCACCGTCCGTGATAATGGGGCAGGCATGAGTTATGACGTGAGAAAACGCATCTTTGATCCTTTCTTCACCACCCGCCTCGGCCAAGGCGGCTCGGGCCTTGGCTTACATATTACCTTCAACCTTGTCACCGGCGTACTTGGCGGCCGTATTGAGGTGAAAAGTGAGCCGGACAAAGGAAGCCGTTTTACGATTACTATCCCAAGCACTGCCCCTGATCATGAGGGTGTATCGTGACAAAACACCGTATAGATCCGTGAAAAGAACATGTTCCGTCATCGCGTATTTTTATGTTGCAAAGCCAAAAATCTGTGTCATTAATACGGGGCTCAACACGACAGCAAGTTGGCGGTAGAAAACTCACCGACTAGCATTAACGCAATGAATCTTAGTTGTTTCATCCGTTCGGCCTAGGCGCGAGCACATAGGCGATTTAACGACTTTTCTTTTCAACTAAGGTGACAATATGCTGCTTGCAACGTTGGCGATTATTGCTGGATTTGTACTTCTGATATGGAGTGCAGAAAGGTTTGTGGAAGGCGCGGCGGTGAGTGCCCATTATGCGGGAATGCCGCCTTTATTGATTGGCATGCTGGTCGTGGGCTTTGGTACATCCCTGCCAGAGATTCTAGTGTCGACCATGGCCGCGTTCGATGGTAACTCTGCATTAGCGCTCGGCAATGCGCTTGGCTCCAACATCGTGAATATTACCTTAATTCTCGGGGTAACGGCCCTGATTGCGCCCATTGCGGTCCATTCCACCATCGTCCGCACAGAGCTGCCGATTCTGTTAGCCATCACTCTTGTTATCGGGGTGATGTTGTGGAACTTCACGATTAGCTTTTACGAAGCCTTGCTGCTGATCGCAGGCTTCTTGCTGCTGATCGGCTGGACGGTGTGGCGTGGGATGCGAACCAAAGAAGATACCCTCGCCATCGAGATGGATGCCGAGCTCACTCAGCAAACTCTCTCGCTGAAAAAGGCAATAATGTGGCTGGTGATCGGGCTCGCACTATTAGTTGTTAGCTCACGCATCTTGGTGTGGGGTGCCGTTGAGATCGCCCAACAGCTGGGCGTTAGCGATCTTATTATTGGCTTAACCATAGTCGCATTAGGAACCTCCCTGCCCGAGTTGGCTGCCTCGATCATTGCCGCCCGCAAAGGAGAGCACGATATTGCCGTAGGCAACGTGGTCGGCTCCAATATTTTTAACTCCCTCGCCGTAATTGGTATTGCCGGCGCCATCGAGCCAATTCGCGACATCACCGAAGAAGTCTTCTGGCGAGACTGGATGGTGATGCTCGCCGTGACGGTACTCTTGCTGCTGGTCTCAATGCGCTTTGGCAAAACGCGAGAAATCAACCGCGCCGAAGGGGGATTACTGTTTATATGCTACGTCAGCTACACCTGCTTGCTGATTTATGCCGCGCGGTAGGAGGTTACCAAGCTCGGCGAAGAACATGTCTGCGCATAAATACATTGTGCGCAGACATTGGTGTGGTCTCTCATTCATTCGCATCAATAAATGCTTTTAGCGCCCGCTCGTCAGTGATCTCTAAACCATTTTCTGTTTTGGTAATAAGTCCCCTTTCAATCAGTTCTTTCACTGCTCGTCGGTAGACGCGGCCTGACGTGCCAAACCGCTCAGCCTCTTGGTTGACTCTGTCAAACCCACCTAACAAGGTATGGGTTTGGCTCCTGATTAAAAGGTCATAAGCGATGTTGTAGGTAATAGGATGCAGCAATCGGTTGGTGTAGATAGCCATAGAATCTTGATAATCTTCAGCTAACGCTGACGCAAAAAACACCATCATTTCAGGCTGCTGTTGCAGCTTTTCCGTCAGCGTTTGAATACAGATGACATCAACCTGCATATGCTCGTCTGCTATCACACTCCATTGGCAAGGCGATTGAGTGAAGTACTCCATTTCACCATAAATATGGTAATCGCAGTTTGCCTCACCGAGTTGAAAACGTCGCCCATTCGCCGCCAATATACTCATCGAGACTCGGCCCACCGGCACAACGTACAAGTGCTGAAGTTCCTCACCTTGGCGAAGAATCGCTTCACCCACATCAAAGTAACGCGTACTGATTTGACACTGATAAATCAAATCACGAAAAGCGGCACTGTTTTTCTCAAGGTATGTTTTGAAGCGACCGGTTGGATAAGGCCCGATTTTCATTCTCTGCTCTCTCAGAAAATCTAATGACAACAATGTCATTTTGATTGTACCCCGTCACAACCAGTAAAAAAGCGACATGGACCTGCCGCTTTGCTATGCATTGATTGGCTACGAGAAAATAGCTGAGGCTAGAGCACAACTAACCCTGAGCAATGAGCGCTTCTAACGCCGTGACTGCCGCAAGCCTTTCACCTTCCATCATCACCTTAGTCTCATCTACATACTGCCCAATGCCTTCTTTCACATCTTGTTGATAGAGAACGACATTATTTAAGATAGACGCGACTTGCAGGCCTCGTAACCGACCCACCGCCAACAGGGCAGAGGTTTCCATATCCGCACCTAACACGCCTTTTTGGTTCCAGTATTGGCATATCGCTTCTTCATTATCAGTATAAAAACTGTCATGAGAGCGAACAACACCGAAATGATATCGGGTTGTTTGCGTAGACAGATAGCGTTCCATTTCCTTTAATAATTGAAGGCTCGCATAGGCTGGATAAGCCGCATCCACATAGGCCTTAGAACCGCCTTCATCCCTTACTGCCCCCTCTGCGACGATCAGCTCTCCAAGCTGAATTCCGGCTTGCATCGAGCCTGCAGAGCCAACGCGTATTACATGGCGAGCACCGCATTGCTTTAACTCTTCAACCGCAATGAGCATGGATGGCGCACCGATCCCCGTACTACATAGAGAAACCGATTGCCCCTTGTATCTGCCTGTAAAAAAGCGATATTCGCGATTTTCAGACATCATTTCTGCATTATCCAATAATGCGGCAATACGATTGGCACGATCGGGCTCGCCACACACAATCACGCGAGGCGCAACTTGTGTTTCATCAACACCAATATGAGGTTGTTTGACCATAAAGACGATCCTTACGCTGCCGCAGTTTGAGTTAATGTTTTATCGTCGTTACGTTTAGCGCTACGCGCCCATTCTCGTGTGCCATTGGCAGCAATGAACATTAAAATCGCATACTGCGCAGACATTGCATAAACACCTTGTGTCGCGTAAATGCCCACACTAATGACGTTAATCACAACCCACAGAATCCAATTTTCCACGTATTTACGTGTCATCAGCACTTGAGCAACAACGGACAGCACCGTCATCGTGGCATCCCAGAATGGGAACGCATCCGGCTCAAGCACGGGAGAGGCCAAGCTTGCGCCTAAAAGGTTTAAACCATCAACAGTGAAGCTTGCGAGCGAAAAGAAAAATGCATCAATATAGATGGTTAGCCAGGTTATCGAAATCACACTGACTGCCGCAGTCGCAATGAGCTTCTGCTTACTTAACCAACGCACCTCTAGGGTTTCTCCTTGCGCATTAGGACGGGTCCATGCGTACCAACCATAAATGTTGGCACAAAAGAAAAACAGTTGAAGCAGCAGTAACCCATATAACTGAATTTGAAAGAATATCACCGCAAACAGAGTGACATTGAGCAAACCAAACAGATAGTTAATCGTTTTCTCTTGGCTGGCAAACCAGATACACAGTAATCCAAAAACGGTTCCGAACGCCTCAATCCAACTCATCGCATAACCGTCTCCGAGTGGAATATTGACGAGGGTGTTATTAATGTCGAGCAAAGCAAATAGACTCATGGTGAGGCCTTTATTATTTTGTTGAGATTGTGCTTATCTTAGGGGCGAACAGCAGATAAAAGGAGGACATTTGTCCCCTCTTGGCTGAACTCGATCATAGTTCAGATGAATATATTATTTTTGCTATAAAAGGGCACGACACTTTGTCTGATGAGATGCCTAACGCGGCAGCGCCAGGAGTAATGCACAACGCGGCCTCATCGCTGTCTTCTTCCTCACCTATTGATTTCACACATGGTTACACAACGGTGCACGTTTGCGCTTTACATCGATTGCGGGTCGATGAACACTGCTGGGCAGAGTATAATGACACCGATATCACGTAGAGTTAGTCACACATTATGAGCAATACCACCGCGAAAAAGCCGAGTCCCCTGTTTGAAATCCTGTTCAACGTTTTCATCCCCTCGATCATCCTGATGAAGTTGAGCGGCGATGAATACCTAGGTACAGCCATGGCACTGGTCGTCGCTTTGGCCTTCCCTCTCGCTTACGGCGGGATGGATCTGGTCCGTAACCAGAAATTCAATTTTATCGCAGCACTGGGGTTTATCAGCGTATTACTGACAGGTGGGATTGGCCTACTCGAGCTCGATACTCGTTGGTTAGCTTTAAAAGAGGCGCTGATCCCCGGCATTATTGGCTTGGCGGTGTTAGGGTCAACCTTTACCCGCTACCCACTGATGCAGAAGTTAATTCTGAATGACACCGTGCTCAACCTCTCGTTGATTAATCAGCGTTTAAGAGAGAGCGGGCAATCCGCGGCCTTTGAGCGTTGTTTGATGTGGTCAAACTATCTGTTCGCCAGCACCTTTGTGTTCTCATCAGCGATGAACTACTTCCTTGCCACGTGGATTGTCACCAGCCCTGCCGGCACACCCGCGTTTAATGAAGAGCTAGGCAAGATGACGCTGTACAGCTACCCGATGATTGCTATCCCTAGCATGTTGATGATGTTTGGTATTTTTTACTACATTTGGCGTCAGATACGCGCGATGACAGCGCTAGAAACAGAGCAAATCTTCCACCTGAAATAACAAGCGCCACGCGCGACGTTTAAAAACGGATCAAAAAAGGGAGGGTAGCCTCCTCCCTTTAGTATCATTTCCATCCTTGACGCCACTTCTCGTCACTTTTGAGCTCACGCCAGTCAATCGGATACTCTTTTTTCGACAGCACCGACTCGAGCACGCATAACACCACCACACCATCTTCATCATACTCAACATCGGAGACCAAAAAGTGCTTCTCACGATTAATGGGTTTGACCGCCGTMCACYTRCTATTGCRTMAYTTGGCTGGATTGATTTGATTCACGCTCACCCCGTTAGATASTRCATCGGTTRAAYATAACGRTACCTAGTACGAACGGGGGTCGGTTTGGTTCAGTGGTTGGGGTTGGTGTAACTCGTTCCCACGAGAGAGCGTGGGAACGAGAGTAAAGCGTCTCAAGTCAGTTTTTGGTGTTGCGTTACTTTTCGTCTGACAGCACAGCAATTCTTTCCAAATCCCGACTCGGGAAGTCAGGATCGACATACACATACATACGACTGATGAGTTCTTCATTAAACTCAAATACACTACAAAAGCGCCCCGTAGACACCTTATTATCCGGCCAAGGGGTGCCATCACTCATCACACCGCCTTCTTGCCCTTCGACAATAACCTTGTTACCAGCCGTTGTGATTTGAAAACCCTCTATATCGTGCCAAATACTTGAGAGCGAGCTACCAATTCTATTGCCAAACTCAACCAGCGCGCTTTTTCCTTTCGCTTGGCCAAATTTAGGGAAATAAAAGTCCACATCCTCAGAAAATAAATCCAAATAGCTAGAGTCTCCTGCATCTATTTTCTGGAAGTACAGAATAACTCGCAGCACTAAGTTTTCTTTATTCATCTCTACATCTACATCCATTTATAATCCAGCATCTAGGCGTTAAGCTAAAAAAACACCTATATTTTATGCGACTTTTATCACCAAAATCACACGCATCCTGCGAACCTAGCTCTTTCGAGACTGCTATTCGTGGCGCGAATTCTGAGCGAACCCTGTAACCTGCTATTCAACACAAGCTAACACTGACTTGTACGCTTTTCTAGCCTCATCGCTTAAAAATCTATCCATGCTCTGAAACAACGCCCAAAGCTCAGCGCCGTGCTGAAGTTTAAAGTCGTTGCTGCTATATACTAGCTCTAGTTCGTTAGCGACAGTTAACTCACAAAACAGCCTCGCGATTTTATCTTCAAGTTTGAAACATAAACCACTAAACCTGTCTTTAAACTCTATCTCAGCCCTTTGACCAAACTGAGGAAAAACATAGTCTCGATCACATGAACAATATAAATAAACTAACGCTTCTTCTTCCCGCCCAATCACCTGTGCGATCTCTTGGCGCTGTTCCAGTGAAACCATTTTCTCATCGAAGCCCGCCGTACCATACGCGGCATGAAAGAGACCTGCCGTTTGAAGTAACTCGCCGCTCCCAACGGGCTAAAAGGCTCGCCGTTCCTTTTAAATGTGATTCCAATGACCCATTGAGGTGTTGAAAGTCTCCTGCACCAAGTTGTTGAAGTGCAATAAATTTGTCCATAAAGCAAATTCCCTGTACTAGGTCATAGTTGACGGTTTGTTTAACTCGGTATTTTTAGAGAGAGACAGTCCACTATTTTATATTTTTCATCGCTTTTTCAATTGTTTGTGCTAACCCCTCTGGGTTTTCCCATGCCATTGAATGACCAGCATTTTCTACGACGTCTACACGAATATTTTGTCTAACCAACTCCTCATAATCAGGTTCAGGTAAACTCTCACTACCGAATAAAAATGTTTTATCAGTGTTTAGTAAGTAGTACATTTCTCGCCAAGTTGGCGTCTGTCCATCAATTAAGGATAACGCATTTCTATAAACCGCAATGGGTGAACTATTTGACAGTCCTGCAGCCCATTCTGTATTACCATTTGCAACGCTTTCTTGGATAATGTCTTCATAGCCGTAGCCAATGAAGTCATTTTCACTATAACTTGCTATTTTTTGACTAAAAAAGCCACCACCCGAATCTAGATTAGCCTCGCTTAAAATAAGACAAATAACTTTATCTTTCAAAATTTCGGTTAATGTAATAGATATAGCGCCTCCCATACTATGACCAAAAATAACGACCTTATCTAACTTCAAGGATTTTAATAATTGCTCAATGCACTTAGCGTGGTTTTCAATTGAGTAGTCGAATATATCCGGCTTATCGCTATATCCAGAGCCAATTAAATCAACAAGTATGCGTCTATGGTTAGTCAAATCGCCTATTGAAACGACTTTTGGATAGTCAAATGAAGACGCACATCCAAGTCCATGAACAAACACAATTGGTATTTCATCACCAGGCAAATCGTGATACCGAAGCGTTACATCGTTTTCAAGTTTTAATTCTTTCATTTTATATTTACTTATTTTCAAATATTATTATTTCAGGTATATCACTCGTTCTCGCGTAGAAGTATCTATAAGAGTTGAATGATGGTGGGTTATATATGTATTCCTGTGGGAACGAGAGATCGCACCAGGCAAATTGTAGCGAAGTAGGACCAGAAAGTTGATCCGTCTGCCGCAGCTTGTTAAATGATCATGGGCACACGGTCCGAGTGAGCCACTGTTTGATGAAGTTGCCGGAGCTTGCTGAGAGACACTTGAAACTGACCATTACTCGGTAGCTGCTTACCTTTGAACAGCTCCCAAACAAGGGCTCCCAGCCCGTTATAAATTTCCTCGAACGTACCGTCACGCAATATTTTAATAACAATCGCGTGCTGTGGCTGACTCCGGAATGCAACAGAGCTAGATTGCGTCGCTTTTATCTCAACTTCCACGCCAGCTTCATTGACAGCATCGTAGCCTTTATTAGACGCTGTCTTCAGCTCAAGATTGTAAGCATCAGCCACAAGGCACTCACCCAGACTGCCAACCATATGACCATCAGGGGTAAAGTACCTGCCCGGGAACATAGCCTCTAACTCATTGACCGTGGCATAGAGCTGCTTGACCAAAGTTCGGAATTTATCGTGATCGATCATWGACATTTGACGTCTTTTTCTAACGTCCCTCATGAATTTAATATTAATCAATTAGATAGAAAGAATTACTCCCTCAGTTTAACTCGTTCCCACGCAGGAGCGAGGGAACGAGAAAAGTGTCGGCTGCGCGACATTTATTCTTATTTTTTATGAAGCTTTGTCAAAGTTATAGCGGCGCAACACAACATAATCCGTGATATCAGGATTGATAGAAACACTTAAACCATCGCTGCGACTACCAGCATTTAACCAAAGCCTACCATCAGCCGTAAAACCAGCATCGCTGATAAATCCCCAGTACACTCGATTTAGACCATCATAGCCCTCATGGACATCTTTGAAATTTACGAACAATTCATTGGCTTTTTCTGGCAACCCCTGAATTGGAGCATTGGGAATAGTTACTTTTGAGTCTGAAGAATAGAGCTTATCGGAACGAACTAACTTATAAAGCGTGTTTTTAAGTGTTAGGTGAGCTGGGTAATCTTTACCCCCACCGTTTTTAACCTCGTTTCCTGATCTTCGCTCTCCCACAGGTGCGTCTGGTTTAGGTGCTGGACGTTGAACATCGACTTCATAGTTTTTATCTGAGCCAAGGTCTAAGACTATACCGGAGTCGGGATTAGCTGCTGGTTGACCGTCACCTCCATCGCCATCATCAATAACTTCATAGTTAGTAGCATAAGTGCAATCCTCTGTATGATGCGCACAGAAATGTGGAACTTTATTCCCATAACTCGATTTTCTAAACCAAGCATCACCATTACAAGAAGTGCATTGCAGATTTCGGCGCATAGTTACAATAGCGTTTTCACCTAGCGCCCAAAAGTCATCTGCATACCATTCTTTCCCATCAATAGTACAAAAAGCTATGTCCATATCTCTTACCTCTTTATAATTATTACCCTAACCAAGCTGGGAGTTTTATAACGCCCGGCTTACCGAGAAAATTTGTCCGGTGCAGCCACTTGTTAAGCATACTTTAACTCGTTCTCACGCTCCTGCGTGGGAACGTATATGGAGTTTGAATTATAGACAGGATTCGCCACAAGATCACCGAACTGAACTAACTCCGTATTTCTTCGTCTCCAGACAACGTTAATACCTTTAGATCATTAGCAGCAAGTAAATAGAATTAATACCCTACCGAGCGCAGTGTTACAAAGTTTATGGAGCTGCTTGTATTTGAATAAAAGCTAGATATGCGTTCCCACGCGGGAGCGTGGGAACGAGACAAGGTAACTGGAAAAAAAACGTTTAGCCTTCTTTTTGAATAGCGCCTGCTTGGGTTAACCGAATAATGTCTAATGGCCCTGTCACATGATTGGCAGGCAGCGGTGAGACCGCAGTAAGAGACCTTCTATATGTGTTTGCCGTAAGCAATGACTTAATGGCGGAAATGACAGAACGAAGTAGACGACTTTGTTGTTCGAGAGCATTGGCTGCTGGCGCAGCCAAAAAAATGCTATTGCCTATTGACCAGAGAAGGGCTCATATGTGTTAGGTTTTTTTAAATGCTGAACCCTAAGCTGATTTACCTATGACCTTAAAACCATGTGATTCCAAGAGCTTTGCTGACTTCGCTGTGACATGTAATGCCCCTTTACAACTGACTAACTCACCGTTTTCATGGGCATGAACAGCTTGCCAGTAGTGCTCCATGCATAGTTGAATAACTACATTCTTTTCAATACCTCGGACCGATGAACGTACCGTTATCTCCCCAAAGTCATCTTGAGGTAGGTGCGTCATTTTGCTAACTAAACCAAATGCCTCATATTCATTAATAACGTAATTACCTTTATAAAACGCAGATGCCACTTCAAGTGCTGGAACATGCTCAGGTAAGAACTTGAATATTGTTGGTAACTCTTGAGTATCTATTTCAGCGCCAGCACGGCAAATACTTATATTGAAAGAACGACTTTTAGAGAAGCCACTAAGCCCAATTAGGGCATCACACAAGTTAGCGCTTACACCATTTTGAATTATTGATTCGAATTCAAATATGCTTTCTGAAGCGTTATATAAATCTATACCTTTCTCAAGAGCAACAAGACTTCGCGATAAGTTGTTAGTTACAGCTCTCGTAACTGACATCTCATCTTGATCTAGTTGAGAGTTTATAGTTTCAGGAATTGGAGCTATCAAATTTACGATAAAGCTACCTACTTCTGTCTGCCCAAGACGAAGTTGTTTAATGAAGTTTTGTGCTTCAGTGTTTCTTTGCCCCGTAAAATAAGCTTTTTTGCTAAATGTAGACAGAGTTGTTGCTGCTAGAAGGTCTCTTGATTTCTCAATAAGTAAAACCCCATCCTCGATGGGAATTGTACCTTCCTCTACGTCAGAGTGTACAACTCGTATCTTTACGCTATCAGAGTGGAAACTTTCGATCTCTTTTAAAACGATATCAGGTTGACGACTTTCAAAAGAAGCGATTTCATTAATTGCGTCAACTACACGCTGAATGTAACCACTGACTTCCATTGATTTAGGCTGTATAACCTCATATTCATAGCAATCATGCTCCGGACGGTGCCAAATTTTAGCCTGTCCAAACACTTCACCTTCAACAACCCAACCTTTAGCTGACAAGTAACCTTCTAGGTTTTTAGGAGAAACAGATACTGCTTTATTTTTTAGTGGTGAAGTAATCATGCAGCTACCCCCCTCTGGCTTGCTAACTCCATTAAACTAAGCATGCTAGAAGCTGTGAGTAAATTTTTTCTAGGGATCTTAACCGTAACTGAGGTGTCGTTGATTGTTGGCTGAAGCTCGCTCAAGGAATACCAGTAACAGCAATGTTTAACCTTCATGTGATCATTTTCATGAACCAACCAACCCGTAGTATCTTTTGGAACAACCAAGACAAAAAGGTAGCGAGGACACAACAGGTTTTCAGCCCTCAGATCATTGTAGTTTTTTATCGGAAGCTGATAAGAAAAGTAGTCAGAACAACCACTATCTTTTGCAGTGCACTTTAACTGAATTTCTAACTGAGGGTTTCGAATACCAGAAGTAAAACCACGTCCTTTTAAAATAAGATCCACGCTGTCATCATCGACATCAGGAATGGCAGATCTAAATCCCACCTGAGCGGCAATAGCACTAACATAAGCCCTACTTAGGAGCTCTTTTCTTTGATTATTATCCATTGCTTAAAACCAACATAAACGATGTTCTTATTATATTCACTTGTTTGCTTAACTACTATAAAAAACCTAACGCCCCAATCAATTGCGCATTGCAAGCAACCGAAGCGTTGAAAAACTCTAAACCACAATCGTGTGGTTTAATTGCGTCAATTGAATTGGCTTGTTATACCTAATTACCCTGAAACTGTAATTCTTACTGCAACACCTATTACTGATATTACAATCGCAACTATCGATAATGTGAGTGATAACTTATAGCGAAACTCTTGTTTTTTCATCGACAAAATATTTAACAAATGATCATAGCATTTAAACCATTTTTTCGAGTAGTCATTGTCAGTATCATAAGGCTGTTTGTTGCCATCGCCTTTGTCTGTATATGGGAAGTATTCATATAATTGCTTCAACATAACTTTCAGCTCTTTCGCAGATAATTCTGACGTTTCTGGCTCAAAAACCTTGCACTGAAAATTATATACATCTTTCAATTTAGCCATGAATTCCCCTTTTCCGAATGTGTTAACAGTAGGTATAACATTGTATTAGCGTGCATACTCGATTTATCAAAACCGTTATACGCCACGCTTTATTAATAAATCGTTGATATTAATGGAATTTCTATCTTTATCATCAAGTTCTCAGCGGTGATAGTGTGCATACCGTCTATCCCTTCTCGGACGTTCACACTATCCCTAAGCGGTAAACTGTAACCACATGAATAATCCATTATTTTTATCGCCCATTCCGAGATAGTGTGAACCTGTTACGGATAAACGCGCATGCTATTTGCTGTATCTGGCCAATAAGCTGATTAACCACCCATCCACTCACCACGCTACCGCCGATCAGTTGTCGGCACCTAACACGCCATTTGATTGGCTATTTTGCAGATTAGTGTATCAAGCGCTGTGTTGCTTTTCGTGCGCTATTGTCCAAAGTGTTAGCCAAGCCTTGTTTTGTTAGATTGGTCCCAAAAAGGCGAGTCGTAATCGCCTGATTCGGGTTTGTACGTTGCGAGTTATTTTGATTGAACGAGATTTTAGGTAGGAAGAAGAGTGACTTTTGCTGACTGAATTGTTTCTTCAATCAGAGCTTCATATGTTGCTGCTTGTCCTGCGGGGAGCAATTGACGATGCATTTCTCGGCGCACGTTTGTATCAAATAAGCGTTCTGCCACCCATCCAGTTAGATAAAGTGCCGATAAACATCCACCAGCCGTGGCGATATTGCCATCAATCACTAACGGCTGGTCTTGCACTTCTGCGCCCATGGCTTCAAGGGCAGGTTTAGCATCGGGATGCGTGGTCAGTTGACGCCCGCCTAACAACCCTAAACGATACAAAATAAAGGAGCCTGCACAAATCGAGCCGATAAGTTGGTGATTGGGATTAAGCGATAGAGCTTTCATAAACGCATCGTCGTTTAATGCGGCAGGTACGCCTTTATAGCCACTGGTAATCAATACAACATCAGCTTCACTTGCTTCACTGAGTTCACCATCTGTTGTTACCGAGAGCCCAAGCGTCGATGTGTGTTCGGCTTTAGTGCCAAGTACACGTACATTCCAATGTTGAGGGAGACGTCCAAAGATATCGCGCATGAGAAAGAAATCGATGTCGGTAAACGCATCAAATAGCACAATCGCAACGGTATACATAATATCCTTTTACATTATAACCAGTTATTTCAATAAGATATCATGCTTTACGATAAAAGGAGAGCAAACCACCGCATAACATGTATACGGTGGTGAGGAGCATTTACCCTACCGCGCAAAGCGGGTGGCGTGGAAGGCGAGGTGTTCATCAATAAAAGTACTGATGAAAAAGTAGCTGTGGTCGTAGCCGGGTTGCATGCGCAAGGTGAGCGGAGAGTTGTGTTTCTCGGCCGCTTGTTTTAGGGCTTGCGGGTTAAGCTGCTCGGCTAAAAAGCCGTCTTTGTCGCCTTGGTCCACCAGCATCGGCATGGCGGTGGGGCCTTGGGCGAGTAACACGGTGGCATCGTAGGCTTGCCATGTTTGTTCGTCATCACCTAAATAGGCGCTAAAGGCCTGTTTGCCCCACGGGCACTCGGTGGGATGACAAATCGGGCTGAACGCGGAAATGCTGCTGTAGCGTGAGGGGTTACGCAAACCAATCACTAACGCGCCGTGGCCGCCCATGCTGTGTCCGGCAATTGCGCGCTGGTTGTTGACCTCAAAGTGCGATTCAATCAGCTCTGGCAGTTCGTGAGCGACGTAGTCGTACATTTGGTAGTGCGACTGCCACGGCGCTTGGGTGGCATTGACATAAAACCCCGCCCCTTGACCGAGATCGTATTGATTGGCGTCGGCCACGCCCTCGCCGCGTGGGCTGGTGTCTGGCGCTACAATCGCCATGCCCAAGGTGGCGGCTTGTTTAAACGCGCCGGCCTTTTGCATAAAGTTTTCGTCGGTGCAGGTCAGGCCCGAGAGCCAATAAAGCACCGGCACAGGTTGTTCTTTCGCTTGCTCTGGCAGAAAGATCGCAAAGGTCATTTTGCCGTTGGTGGTGCTTGAGTCATGCTGCCAACGTTGGTGCCAACCGCCTGCGACTTTGTTTTCGCTTATTTTTTCTAGTTGCATGGTTATCTTACCGCCGCGTTGCCACGGCGGCCGTCCTGTTATTGGTCCATGTGGATCACGCTGCGAATGCTTTTGCCTTCGTGCATCAGTTCAAAGGCGCGGTTCACTTCATCAAGGCCCATGGTGTAGCTAATAAATTCTTGTAGACCAAACTCACCATCGAGGTAGCGCTCGACAATACCGGGCAGCTCTGAGCGGCCTTTTACGCCACCAAACGCCGAGCCTTTCCAGACGCGCCCTGTCACCAGCTGGAACGGACGGGTCGAAATCTCTTGGCCTGCGCCAGCAACCCCAATGATCACTGACTCGCCCCAGCCTTTGTGGCAGCATTCCAGTGCTTGGCGCATCACATCGACATTGCCGATACATTCAAACGAGTAATCAACGCCGCCGTCGGTCATCTCCACAATCACTTGTTGGATTGGCTGGTCGTAGTCTTTTGGGTTAATCACATCGGTGGCGCCCAGCTGCTTGGCAAGGGTGAATTTGCTCTCATTGATATCAATGCCGATGATGCGACTCGCGCCGGCCATACGCGCGCCAATCACCGCGGATAGGCCAATACCGCCTAAACCGAAAATCGCCACCGTGTCGCCTTTTTCTACTTTGGCAGTGTTCATTACCGCACCCATGCCAGTGGTCACGCCACAGCCAAGCAGGCAGACTTCTTCGAGCGGTGCGGCTTTGCTTACTTTCGCCAAAGAGATCTCGGGCAGTACCGTGTATTCCGAGAAGGTCGAGCAGCCCATGTAGTGGAAAATGGTCTCGCCGTTAATCGAAAAGCGTGAGGTACCGTCTGGCATCAAGCCTTTGCCTTGGGTTTCACGCACTGCGCCACACAGATTGGTTTTACCCGAGCGGCAGAATTTACACTCACCACATTCGGCGGTGTAAAGTGGGATCACATGGTCGCCCACTTCCACACTGGTCACGCCTTCGCCGACCATTTCAACAATCCCGCCGCCTTCATGGCCGAGAATGGAAGGAAATACCCCTTCAGGATCGTCGCCCGATAAGGTGAACGCATCGGTATGGCACACACCAGTTGCGACGATTCTGACCAACACCTCGCCCGGCTTGGGCAGTTCAACGTCGACCTCTTCCATTTTCAGTGGTTGGCCTGGCCCCCATGCGACGGCGGCTTTGGATTTAATGTGGGTTTGTCCCGGCTTGATGGTTAGTGCCATTGCAGAATCCTTTTGAGTTCAAGGGAGTAATTCGTGTCACGCTATACTAGCTAAGTTGCTTTTCGTTATAATCCAGCAAAATTGAAAATTATTATTTCACTGACGTAATAAAGCATTGTCCGATAATATAGACAGGATAGACAGTCATGGCTCCCCATTGGGAAGGATTAAACGAATTTTTAGCGGTGGCTGAGCACGGCAGTTTTACTCAGGCAGCTTATAAGCTCGACACCAATGTGGTGGCGGTAAGTCGGCGAGTTGCGGCGCTGGAAGCCCATTTGGGGGTGAAGCTTTTTCACCGCACCACCCGTAAAGTCACGCTAACGGATGAAGGCGAGCACTATTATCAACGTTGCCGTCCGCTGATGGCCGCCTTGCAAGAGGCCGAGCAAACCATTACCCAATCACAAGCGCTTCCCACCGGATTAGTGCGGGTGACGGCGCCGGTGAATTTTGGCGAACAATATATCGCGCCCTTGCTGGCCCCCTTCTTGCGGCAATATCCTCATGTGTCAGTGGACTTGCACCTGACCAATCGTCGAATTGATTTAATTGAAACTGGCACCGATGTGGCGATCCGTATTGGTCATCTCGCTGACTCCAGCCTGAAAGCGAAGCGCTTGGGTTCTCGACGACTCACTATTTGTGCCAGCCCAGTGTATTTGGCTGCACACGGCCGGCCGCTGACGCCAAGCGATCTAAATCGCCATGTTTGTTTGGTTGGCTCCAACGAGCACTGGCATTATCAAGCGGGCAATAAAGTCCGCGCCCTCACGGTTTCGGGGCGGCTGCGCTGTAATTCTGGCGTGGCGTTACTCGAGGCGGCCAAGCAAGGCATTGGCCTCGCGCAGTTGCCGCATTATTACGTGCAAGAGGCGTTAGCCGAGGGAACATTAGAAGAAGTATTGGTGGATTATCGGATAGAAGAAGAAGGTATTTGGGCGCTTTATCCACGCGGACGTCAGCTTCAGCCCAAAGTGGCGGCGTTATTAGCATATTTAGCCCAACACTTGCCCACTCAACCCGCCCCCGATTTTTAATCGCCACTCTGGAACCCGCTAAAAAAATCGCCAGCACAAGGCTGGCGATCGGGTCGAAGTGTTCAAAACGGTCGATTAGTCACGCGACGCGCGCAGTGACGTGTCCGCTTTGTTAATTGCCGAGACTTTAAACGCGCCCACATAGTGATCGAGGGTGCGCGCGAGTCCTGCTAAGTCTTGGCTACTCGCTTCTAGGCTATGGCTATCGTCCAGCCCGGCTTGCGCCGCTTGGTTAACCGTATCCATGTTGACGTTAATTTCATTGGCTACGCTTGATTGCTCTTCGGTCGCCGTTGCCACATGGGTGTTCATATCCAAGATGGTGCTCACTTGCATCGCGATGCTTTCTAGCGCCGTCAGCGCTTGCTCGGTCGCGCGGTTCCCTTCGCTGGTGAGAGCTTTACTGGTGTCCATTGCCTCAACCGCGTTTTTCGCTTCTTGCTGAAGCTGATCAATGGTCGATTGAATCTCTTCGGTTGATTGCGACGTTTTGGTCGCCAGACTGCGTACTTCATCCGCCACTACCGCAAAGCCACGTCCCGCTTCGCCAGCACGAGCCGCTTCAATGGCTGCGTTCAAGGCAAGCAAGTTCGTTTGCTCTGAGATGCCACGGATCACGTCCAAAATGGAGACAATCGACTGGGTGCGATCAGCCAGCGAGGTGATCACGGTCGACATGTTGTCCATCTCGGTGTCGAGTTGGTTGATGGTCTGGGTCGCTTCGGTCAAGGTTTGCTTACCGGCTTCGGTTTCGCTGTTGGCTGACGAGGCCGAATCTGCGGCGTTTGACGCACTTTGCGAAATTTCGTTGATGGTGGCGATCATCTCATTCATCGAGGTCACGACCAGCAGGTCGATTTTTTCGACGAAGGTGTTAAAGGCCACCGAAATACGGGTGATCTCGTTGTTGCCAGTGACAGGCAAACGCACGGTCAGGTCACCGTCCCCTTTCGAGATATCGGCCAGCGCGTGCTCAAGGCCTTTAAGCGGCGCGAACAGTCGGCCCAATAGCCATACCAGCACGAGGGTACAGGCAATAAAAATCAAGCCAATCGCGGTCAGCTGCGCAATYGCAATACCATTGGCCGCGCTATCCACTTCTGTAATTGGGATCCCAACATCAAACGCGCCCCATAGGCGGCCATCGACGTAGATTGGCATCATGATGTCGTACACCCACACATCTTGCACATCAGCGTACCAGCGTGAATGCTGTGGTTGACCTTGGCCAGCCCCCGCCACTGTGTAGCTGTCGGTGTAGACTTTGCCCAGTTTCTGCATATCACTGTGGGCAATGGCTTTGACGTTTTTATCAATGACGACGGCATAGCTGATGTCACTGCGTACTTTGAGACCGCTGACCATCTCCTGCAAATCGTCGGTTGGCGTTGACGAGTTCGACAGGATGTATTCGGCGCGATCCGCAAGCAGCTCTGCCTGCGCTTTCGAACGCTTGAGAATGATGTGGTCGATTTCATCGTGTGAGATAAAAGTTGTGGCGGTGATGCTGGCAATTGCCGCCACCGCAAACATGGCACACACCACGATTAAAATGAGTTTTTTCACTACGCTACCTTACTGGCAATGGGAGGGGCGGAAACCGTCAACGTCGGCGTGCTATAAGCCGGTAGCCTAATTCGGCCAAAAGGGGCGAGAGACGGCTGACTTCCTCTCTGTACATGGATGTCAGTGCAAATAATAGCGACAGCGTAACTGATAAACAAGTTACGCCTCGCAAAAGTCAAATAATCATGCGCGGTTACGCACAAAATCATATCGCTTGCATTGACGATGAAAGGCCATACCGTTCACCAATTTTTCTGACATTTTAGGCGGTCCCAAATCGCGTGGCAGGAAAGTAATTAAGCAGTTTGTGGAGCGCAAAACACAGCATTAAGGTGATCACTATCGCCACAATATTGCTGCTGACGCGGTAAAGCGCATCATACATAAAATCTTGGCTGGGACTTAAGTATTGCCCAAACAGGATCCCCAAGGTGGCCATCGCGCCAAATCCAACCCCTGATCCACTGGCTTCTTTCACATGGGCTTTAGCGAATAAAAGCGTCCCTATCCATAAAAGCGGCGCGACCAAGATCAACACCCCAAACCAGTCATACAGTATTGCTTGGCATGCTACCCCATACGCGACGCCAAGCACCGTGCCTACCGCGCGTTTTCGCGCATAACTTAACGTGCCGTTCCAGTGCATGGGAAACAGCAATAATACAGTCGTGGCCTGCGCTGAAATGGAGTCGCGCAAATCAAACAGCTGAAAGACCACAAAGGAAATGGTCGCTAACGAGGCTCCCATTAATGCCTCGTGGCGCATACGGTGAGTCTGTTTTCCTCCCGCGGGCATGGCAGGCGGCTGACGCTCAGTCACATCCGGGATCAGCCACGTCACCAAGTAGGCGATCAATACCGAGAGGATGTTGGCCCCTAAGTTACCAAAAACCAGCGTGTTAAGTGGCAAGTCTGGATAGCTGGCAAAATGCAGCATAATGCTCAGGCTCAACACACTGTTGGCACCAAACAGAAAAAAGCGCCCTTTAGACATGCACGCAAATTTGTAGGTGAAAAGCACAAAGACGAGCGGTGTCATCAGCCCTGGATGCGCCCCCAATAAGCCACCGAGCGCACCCACTTCTAAGCCACTGATCACCGCGGAAGCAAGCAATTGGCGCGCCGCGCGACCGTTCATCACCGGGACTAAGCCCAGCAGTAGCATGGGGGTAACGGTAAAAAACACCCCAAAGCTACAATCAAAAAACTTGCATACCGTAAAGCCTAATGTGGCACCGGTAGCAATCCGCAAACACTGGCGCACATCGTTATCACTTAAGGGGTGATGCCATAAAGCCATCGCTCACCTCCTTAATAGATGTAGTGCAGCAGGCTTAAAAAGCCGACTTGGGCGCGGGCGAATACAGCTCCAATCCCGCTGTCTGGCATAAGTTGCACCGTGGCACGGGCGCCGGTCGGCAGCGCATGAGGGGGCCATTCATCGAGTTGAATGTGCAGACGCATCCGCTGCGCATCACGCACCCAACGGTTCGAGTTTGAAGGCGATGCCAGTTGTCCGTTGGCATCGATCTGTCCAGCACTGACGCCCGCATCCACGCTACTCACGTGTCCCGCATAAAGCTTGCCCGGCTCACTATCAAACGCCACCTTCACCGGCGTGCCGGTGTGCACATCGCGGACACTTTTTTCACGAAAATCGGCAATCACATCGGTGCGGTCAGACACCAACGCCATCAATGGCTGTCCAGCGCTGGCATAGGCTCCCACGTCCAATTGCAGATTAGTCACCACGCCGTCATGGCTGGCTTTTACTGTGGTGTAGGATTGATTTAATTGTGCTTTCTTTAGTTTGCTCAATGCCACTTGTTCGGCAATGTTACTGGCACCGTCACCGCCCCGTTGAATTTGCAGCGCACTGACACGCGCTTTGGCCGCTTCCCAATTGGCTCGAGCAGTATTGGCCGCACTGATTGCATCATCACGCTGCTGCTGAGAGACACCATTTTTAGCGAATAAGGCTTTTAAGCGTTTCGCTTCACGCACTTTTTGCGCCATCACCGACGCCAAGGCCGAAACATCTTGCCGCGCCGCCATCAATGACGCATCTAGTTGAGCATTGGTTTGTCTGGCTTGAGCTAAGGCGAGTTTGGCTTGGTCGACCGCAATCCGATACGGGGTATCATCAATTTGGAACAACACATCCCCTTGATGCACGCCTTGGTTGTTTTCCACCGCCAAGGCACTGACCGGCCCGCTCACCTGTGGTGCTACTTTGGTCACGGTGCGTGTCACCATGGCATGAGGCGTTAATGGCATCACGTTATCCGCCAGCAAAAAATAGCCAAAGAGCAACACAAAACTGAGAGCGGCTACTTTTACCCAACGCGCAAATTTTTCATCCGGTGTCATTCGTACTTCTTACCTCTGTTATTGTTCTGTGCTCTGGTTATCTTTTGTGGTGGCGGTATAGTCCATCGCATTTTGATTAATGGTGACCAGCACCCGCTCCAAAGCGTCAAAATCTTCGGCGGCAATGCCCGCCAGCAGATGCTTACGTACCCGCAACACCCGCGCTTCAATGCGGCTCATTAATTCACACCCGCTGTCAGTGACATGCACGGTTCGGGTGCGCTTATCTTCTGGCAAGCAGCGCCGCGTGATCAGGCCCTGCGTTTCAAGGTGTTTTAAGGTCCGCATTAATGAGCCCARCTCAATTTCGAGCGCCTGCGCCAATTCACTTTGGCTGATGCCATCGCCTAACCGACGCAACATCCAAAGTGCACTCCAGCGCGGATAGCTCAGCCCTAATGGCGCCAACTCAGAATCGGCGACACGACGCCATAATCGCGCCGTGCGTCCTAAATGTTCAGCAATCGACATGTGTTCAGGATGTGACTTTGTAAAGGGATTACTATGCAAGAACTCTGGGATCGCCATATTCGTTATCGCAGCCATCGCATTGATGTGCCGCTGGATCATCATGACGCCACCAGCCCATCGATTTCGGTTTTCGCCCGTGAAGTGGTGGATACGCGCAAAAATGAACAAGATTTACCGTGGTTAGTGTATTTTCAAGGCGGGCCTGGGTTTGAGTCTCCTCGTCCGAATGGGGCAAGCGGCTGGCTAAAACGTGCCTTAGACGATTACCGCGTGTTGTTGCTCGACCAACGCGGCACGGGCTTGAGCTCGCCGGTCAATCACCAAACTCTCGCCCACCTCACGCCTGCCGAGCAAGCAGCGTATCTGAGCCATTTTCGAGCCGACAGCATCGTGAAAGACGCCGAGTGTTTACGCGAGGCGTTAGGCATTAAGCAATGGGCGATCCTCGGACAAAGCTTTGGTGGGTTCTGTGCCCTCACCTATTTGTCGTTCTTTCCACAATCGCTATCACGCGCCTTTGTCACCGGCGGTATCCCGCCGCTCGAGGGACACGCCGATGCGGTGTATCAAAAAACCTATCAGCGTGTGGAAGACAAAAACCAGCAGTTTTTCGCACAATTCCCGGACGCACAAGCCCGCTGTCACGAGATTGCCCAGTATTTGCAAAACAATACGGTGACGCTGCCAAACGGTCAGCCGTTTACCGTTGAGCAGTTTCAAACGCTGGGGCTGAATCTCGGTCGCGGCCATGCCGGGCTGCCGCTGTATTACCTACTAGAGCGAGCCTTTATAGAGGTGAATGGTGAGCGTACCTTAAGCTACCCGTTCTTAAATGCGATGCAGGCTGACCAAGGGTATTTAACCAACCCGTTTTACGCTATTTTGCATGAATCAATTTACTGCCAGCAGCAGGCGTCGCAGTGGTCAGCCCACCGGGTGCGCGATCAATACCCGCAGTTCCACTATCAGCCCGATCAGCCGTTCCGGTTTACCGGCGAAATGGTTTACCCGTGGATGTTTGATCAACTGGCTACCCTTAAACCGCTCAAAGACGCCGCCATGTTGCTGGCGGAAAAGAGCGATTGGCCGGCGCTTTATGATCTCGACGTACTCAAGCGCAATACGGTGCCGCTCGCCTGTGCCACCTATGTGGATGACATGTTTGTTGAGTTCGATTATTCCCGTCAAACCTTGGCGCAGATTGCCAACAGTCAAGCGTGGATGACGAACGAGTACGAGCACAATGGCATTGGCGTCGATGGTGAACGTATTTTGGATCGCTTAATCGACATCGCAGATAGCCTTGCCGCTCGCCAAGGCTAGTGACTCTCCGCTGCGCATCGTCCCAACAGTGTGTTGTCGCAGCGGAATTTTTCATCACTGCAAACTGTGATCTAATTCAAATCAAAAAATCCACGCTCAACACGTGTTACGCTCTTTGTCAGTACCGATTTAACTCGGGAAAATGCGATAAAAATCGCCCGCTCGCCTTCAAGGCAGCCTGACTGATCAGCGTAAACTACGCCCCCACCAGCCCAGACTAGCCAAGTAGGCACACTGGCTAACGATGCTTGCATGTTATGTTAATTGGCGTAGTATTATTGCGTTTCCTCGGGTTACAGGACGTATCCCAGCACGGTGTAGGCTCAGGAGCATGAGACCCTCACTTCATCGTCGTTTTTTCTTCTTAACCTTTGCGTTCACATTGATGAAAATTGTAAGTAAATCAAGCAAGAAAAGGGCAGTATTTTATAAATCTAGCGTTTTCTTCGATAAGCTGTGGTCACGCGATAAAACGCCCGTTTCCGTCTTATTGTTAGCGGTTGTTATTGGCCTGCTCGCGGGTATTGTGGTCACCTTCTTTGAACTCGCGATTCACTCTCTTTCTCAAACACGTACCGAGTGGCTCGATAGCAATATCACCTCAATGATTCCATTGGGATTACTCGCCTTTCTAATCAGTGCGGGTCTTGCCTTAATTGGCTATTGGCTGGTGCACCGGTTTGCGCCTGAAGCCGCGGGATCGGGTATTCCTGAAGTCGAAGGCGCCATGGAAGGTATTCGTCCCACACGATGGTGGCGGGTAATCCCAGTGAAATTTTTTGGTGGTTTGGGCGCGCTAGGCTCAGGGATGATTTTGGGCCGAGAAGGGCCGAGTGTCCAAATCGGTGCCAATATCGGCCGAATGGTGACAGATACCTTCCGCATTCACGACCGTAACACCAATCAAACCCTACTCGCATCAGGTGCCGCCGCGGGCTTAGCCGCCGCGTTTAATGCCCCGCTTGCGGCGATCATGTTTGTGGTTGAAGAAATGCGGCCACAGTTTCGCTACACCCTCATCTCCATTAAAGCGGTGATCATTGCGGCAATCATTGCTGACATTGTGTTTCGCTATATCAATGGCCAAGATGCTGTCATTGTGTTGCCTCAATACGAGACACCGCCACTGATTTCGTTGTGGTTTTTCTTAGCGTTAG
Organism: Salinivibrio sp. IB574; assembly: GCF_001996205.1. Lineage (NCBI taxonomy): Bacteria > Pseudomonadati > Pseudomonadota > Gammaproteobacteria > Vibrionales > Vibrionaceae > Salinivibrio > Salinivibrio sp. IB574. The sequence goes on from NZ_MUFN01000004.1 coordinate 29,761, forward strand.
GGTGCTGTTTTGGTGTGTTTGGGGTGATTTTTAACTTCCTGATCATGCGCTTTCAAGATTACTTTCAACGCTTATATCAAAACAGCCAAAAGCGCGTGTTGATTGTGGGATCAACCTTGGGGGGTGTGTTTGGTTTACTGTTGGTGTATGCGCCTGAACTCACGCACGGCGGCATTAACCTCGTCCCTGATTTTGTTACGCTCAACTACTCAATTAGTGCACTGCTGTTTATTTTTATGGCGCGCACGCTGCTGACGGTTATCTGCTTTGGTTCCGGCGCACCGGGCGGCATTTTCGCTCCCATGTTAGCCCTTGGCACCTTGCTGGGAACCGTCTTCGGTTTGATGATTGCGAATCTCTACCCTGACATGGGCATTGAACCGGGCATGTTTGCGATTGCGGGAATGGGCGCTCTGTTTGCCGCGACCGTGCGCGCGCCGATTACCGGTATTTTGTTGGTGATTGAGATGACCAACAATTACTACCTGATCTTACCCCTGATTATCACCACGCTGGGAGCCACGCTGTTTGCCCAATTGCTGGGTGGCCAACCGATTTATACCGAGCTGTTACGCCGAAAAGTACGGCAGCAAAAGTTGCAAGTTGAACAGCAGCCATAATCATAAGCCATGTTTGGCAAGGATAGCGGCGGTCGTGCCGCTATCATTCATCGATTGCAAAACAGCCCCTACCCGCTTCGCTAGCGCTGCATGACGCTGATGGAACACCATAAAAAGTGAGACAGAGGCAATGGGCTTTTCACTTTGGCGAATCAGCGATAATGCCTCTCCGCCAAGCTCGTCATCAAACACACCGGGCCCCACCATCGCTTGGGCCCGCTCGTTTTGTAGCATACTCAAGGCCGCAGACTCTGACCGTGCCCATAACATGTTCCATTGGTATTTTTGAGCAATTTTTTGTGCAAACTGGTCGCCAAACAACCCAACCACTTGGCTGTAGTCTTGTGGCGAGAGCACATGCGTTCGACCGTATAAGTAGTAATCAACACGAAAAAACGGCGCCGAAGGGTAAGTCACGACATCACTGTGTTGATACGCAAACTGAGTGCGCGCCGTATCGGCATCAATGATGCCTTTGTTGAGGGAGATTTCCGCACGTTTAAGCGGCATGGCAATCCATTGTAATTCAATCTCAGGATCCACCCTCGCCATGGCTTGTGTGATGATAGCTTGAGTCGCTTGCCACGATTCATCAGTGTGCACTCGATACGCGACCGTTATTTCTGTTGCTGACACACTGAATGTTATGCCCAACAACCACAGCATCCACCCTCGTTTCACATTGTCACCTCAGACTGACCGCCACGGTTAAAGATTAGAAGAGCACCGGCGTATCGTCTATGCACTTATTGATAACTAGCACGCTGGTGGTGGTAATCTGGTTTGATTCCATGATTCCATAGAGCGTTATAATTGCGCTTTCGCTTAGGAGCGTCTTAGGTTTGATGAGCGTGATTATAAGAATAAGTTGACTCGCTGTTTGTAATAATTGCCGGGGATCAGCCGATTGATACAGAGCTATTACGCCATAAAATGCGGAAACTACAGTTACAAGTTGTGCAGCAGCAATAACTATTGAAGATTTCTTATGTAGATAGCAGCAAAGTCGCCGCTATCTATCATGTTTTTTATGACTTGGCTTGCTAGATTGGCCTTGGCTGAGTGCCGACGATGAAAAACCATATACAAATTCACAGTTTCTACCGGTTCTTGACTACGGCGAATCGATGTAAGTTCCTTACCTTGCTCACTATTTAGGAGCCCGGCCCCAAACCCAAGCATTGCTTGTACACGCTGGTTTTGAACCATAGTCATAGCAGCAACTTCCGTCGGAGCCAAACTAACTTGCCACTGATATTTATCAGCAACTTGTAAAGCAAAACTATCACCAAACTTTATGGCAACGCGACGATAGTTACTTGGTTCTAAAACATATGTACGAGCATAGAGATAATAATCTATTTCATAAAGCGGAGTAGATGCATATACCACCTTATCACTGTCAATATAAGCGAGTTTTGTACGATTAATATCTATATCTATGATTCCTTTCTCGATGGATCTCTCTGCGCGCTTTAGCGGCATCTCTATCCACTGTAGTTCGATTTGTGGATCGACCCGATTCATTACTTCTGCAATAATCGCTCTCGTTGCTCTAGATATATCATCAGTGTGCACTCGATACGCGACCGTCATTTCTGTTGCTGACACACTGAATGTTATGCCCAACAACCACAGCATCCACCCTCGTTTCACATTGTCACCTCAGACTGACCGCCACGATTAAAGATTAGAAGAGCACCGGCATATCGTCTATGCACTTATTAGTGACGCTGTCACGTTTGGGCTTATTCCTAAGGTCTTATTAAGCTTCGTAACATAACAAGGCATGACGCTCGGTCAGGAAGTGATTCAAATTCAGCCCGCACGATCAGCCCCTCTAACAGCGTCATCACCGCATCAGCAGCCGCCTTTGAGCCAACAATCTGTTCAATTAAGCCGTGAATTTTGTCTTTGTGCGCTTTGGCAATCGCTGCAATTTGGCTATCTGTACTGCTCTTAAATTCGCCAATCGCGTGCATAAACATACAGCCTTTAAAGTCGTCTTGTTTAAACCACGCCAGATACCAATCGAGGAGTGCCGTCAATTGGGCATCTTTATCCTGGTGCGCATCAATAGCCTGCTGCAGTCCATGCTCAAATCTTGTATGACGCGCTTGCAGCACAGCCTCAATCAAGGCCGATTTAGCACCAAAGTGACGGTACATCGAGGTCTTTGAGACCGCGGCTTCATCACGGATTTTGTCGACGCCCACCGCAGTGTAACCAAACTGATTAAATAACGACTCGGCTACCGCCAAGATGTGATCGCGCTTGCTCATCATGCTCTCCAAAAAAAGACTTGCCATGAAGTGTACCGATCTGTACTCTTTAAAACAACGTGTACAGATCGGTACACTTTAATTAACCATAGAAGGAACGACCATGAAACGACTGAAAGGTGGCGGTGCGTTACCGCCTAAACCGACTTGGATTCAACTGACAAAAGGCTTGCTGGGTGGATTTTTCGGTATTCTCACCTTAACCGTGCTGAACCAAACCACCGGCGTGCCCTGGCTGATGGCTCCCTTTGGCGCAACCTGTGTGATTTTATTTGCAGCGCCTCAGTCGCCGCTCGCGCAACCGAGAAATGTGATTGTGGGTCACTTACTGACCGCCAGTGTGGGGTTGGCGATGCTGTATGGAGTGGGAAATGAAAGCTGGACGATCGCACTAGCAGTTGGCCTTGCGATTATGCTGATGCAAGCCTGCCGCGCCGTCCATCCACCAGCAGGAGCGAATCCACTGGTAATCATGCTAGCGGGGACTCAAGTGGTAGGCATCGATTATTTGTTTACGCCTGTGCTCGCAGGCAGTGTCGCACTGGTAACCATTGCGGCAGTGATCAATAACCTCGGTGAACCGCACCATTGGCCTGTGTATTGGCATGGGATCAAGCGAGGCTAAGCGAGAGCCTTGCTAGTTTCAATCAGTCAGAACCTAGCAAAACAGGCGCGATTAAATTGCGCCTGTTTTGGTGTCGCACAACGATATTGCGATGCTGCGACCAATGGTCAGCCCCGTATCATCCCGCAAACACTAACCAAGCGCCAATGACAAAGGCACCGCCAAGCACGAGAGTTTCTAAAAAGTAGCGGCTTATGACGTTATACAGTTTCATACCTAACCAACCTTTTTTGCCGCTAGAATAACAACATAAAACTGAACATAAGCTGTCTACGTTAGAAGACAGTTATTACAAAGAAGGACCAAGCTTGGCTAGGGTGAAACTCGCACTACCCGAATTCAATTCACGTATTTCCGCGCTCAGAGACCATTGGAAAAGTCACCGTAAAACCATTGCCATAGTCAGAAAAGTACGGACTTTGAATCATAATACTCGCGTGATGCTGTTCCACAATGTCTTTGACAATCGACATTCCCAACCCCGCCCCATCACCTTTCTCGGTATGACCGCGGAAGAATTTGTCAAAAATACGGCTCTTAATTTCGTCCGATATCGCGTCGCCAGAATCAATCACTTCCACCACGACGGTATTGGCTGAGTGACTGGTGATCACACTGATAGATGCGCCTTTTCCTGCATAGCGAATGGCATTATCAATCAGGTTAGTAAATAACACTGACAACATCACAGGATGGCCTTTGACCCACAGGCTCTCTTGCCCTTCAAGCTCTATTGACTGTTGTTGTGTCAATGCCATCGGTGCGAGCGCAGCGATTTGTTCTCGCAACAATGGAACAATATCTACCTGCGTGACTTCGGTATTTTTTTGCTGCTCCACCCGCGAGAGCATGAGCAACTGTTGGATAACACGATCAGTTCGATCGATGCCAGTCAGAATATTGGTCAAGTCATTATCACGTTCCGCTTCTGTGGTCGCAGACAAGGCGTTTTCTGCATTGAGTCGCAGTACCGCGAGGGGGGTTTTTAACTCGTGTGCCGCAGTGCTGACCAAACGCTTTTCACGCACCCAGGCATTATTCAACTGAGAAAACAAATAATTGATCTGCTTGACGAGTGGTGAGAGTTCAACGGTGGGTTGTGAGACATGAATATGATCGAGATTATCAACACTGCGCGCAGCGATCGTCTCTTTTAATTCGCCTAGCGGCCTAAATGCGCGGCTAACTAACACCACAACAATAACCGCTAAAAGTGGGATCAATAGGAGCTGGGGTAAGCCAATGGTCAACGAGACTTCTGTCATCAACTCTTGGCGAATCGCCTCTTTTTCCGCCACCAGCAGACTCGCTTGCCGTTTGTCCGGCAGTGTGAATACTAATAGGAAGGTGCGCCACTGTTCACCTGCTGCGGTAACCATATCAAATCCGGGGTTGTCCGATGTCCCTATCCATTGCGCCGGTGCGTTCGGACTTTTGGCAACTAATGCATCGCTAACGCGGTACTGAAAAAACAAATTATCTTCGTAGGGGTGACCAAATGGTGTGGTCGTATCGTCATCTTTTGCGTTGGCAGTGATCGCGTTTAACCAATGGGTATAGCTTTGTGTAAAGTTATCTGGCGGCTGATCTCCCCAGCTCATTACCGACAGCGCCAACGTTTTTGCCGATTGCCCCAGTCGCGCGTCATAGACTTCATTAATTTCATGACGAGCTTCGCTATACACCAGCAGCCAAGAGACAAACATTAACACCCCCACCACACACACAGTGCTGAATGTAAGATGGCGTTTTATTGAATGTGGGCGCTGTTTATTTCTCAATGATATACCCAACCCCACGAATGTTTTGAATCAAGGTTCCACCCGTTTTTTTGCGTAAATTGTGAATATGGACTTCAATGGCATTCGGACTAATTCCCTCATCCATACCATGAAGCGCTTGTTGAAGTTGATCTTTGCTCATTACTCGGCCAGCGTGTGCCATCAGTGTGGATAACAGCTTGAACTCGTTAGGAGTTAACCGAATAGGTGCCCCCCCCATATCCACTTCACCCGTTGCCATCGATAAGGTCACGCCATGGCATGACATGGTGGTATCGGCATAACCGGAAATACGCCGAATCATGACGCGCAGACGCGCCAATAGCTCTTCGAGCGCAAAAGGTTTGATCATGTAGTCGTCGGCTCCACCATCTAACCCTTTCACACGGTCATCAATGTCATCGCGTGCGGTCAAAATCATCACAGGGATATCGCTATGTTTGCGGCGAATTTTACGCAACACATGAAGTCCATCAGTGTCTGGCAAGGTTAAGTCGAGAATAATAGCGGTAAAGCTTTCGGTATTTAACAGGGCATCCACACCACCGCCTCGCTGCAACCAATCAACGGTATAGCCGTGACGCTGCAGCGACGCCACCATGGACTCCCCTAGCATGCAATCATCTTCGACGAGTAGCAGCCTCATTGCTGATTAAGCTCCTTCAGTTTTTGGATAATTTCTTGTTGGCGTCCTTGATCAGCAAGAGGACGGTCCGGCCGCGAAGGGGCTTGTTGTGCATGCTTCAAGAATGCCACAGCGAGATTTGTTTTTCCGGTATCCGCTAGAAATTCGCCATAAAAATAGTTCGAATCGATGCCGTCTGGGTTGATCGCGAGTGCTTTTTTAAACAGCTCAGCAGCCTTATCGTCATCACCAAAGGCGAGTGGCCAGCCCGGCACTTTGTGGTACAACGTCGCGAGACTCGTTAGGGCCGAACCGTCCAGCGTTTCCGGCGCCTGTGTTATCACATCTTCGAGTAGAATTTTTGCATCCTTGACCAAGCCTAATGCTCCCATGCCACCATCAACCCCGGCTAACGAGCTCTTATTGATAGCAAGCCATATTTTCAGATCATGGCGCGCTGGTTGAGCAAGGAGTGCAATTTGCGTGTCATCGATTAAACGGTCGAAGCACGCCACTTTGTCGTCACTACTTCCGACAGTGTAGTTACATTGTGCCCAGCGTGTCTGGATCTTAGCCAAGATAGGGTCGGCCAGCGCTGTCGCACTGATCAAAGAACAACTGAGTGCCCATACGGTAATATAAAATGATTTACGAATAGTCATGGTGCGATTCCTCTACAACTGGCAAGCCTTGTGGCGTATTGGCGTGAAAATCAATGATGTCTTTTTGTTTTGCGATTCCATGACCCACTAACGATGGAAAAAGTTGATTCAGACGAACAAACAGTTTTTCGGGCCACCCGAGCCACGTCGCAAAGCAACGCTTTTCGATGGCACGAATAATGTGATTCGCTACCCACTCTGGTGAGTCCACATGATTTCGCAATTGCTTATTCATCGCCGTTGCACGAGCATCATTTAACGCCGTCTTAGTTGCTCGAGGCGCGATATAAATGGCACACTGCTGAGTGCCATGTAGCTCCCGATTTAACGCTTCGGTAAAGCGATACAGGCCTGATTTCGTCGCACCGTAATTGGCATATCCGGGGAAACCGATACCAGCAAAGGTTGAGCCAATGTTGGCAATGAGGCCTGTCGGTGCGAGCCACTCAAGTGCATGTTTGCAAAGCAAAATGGGGGCGGTTAGGTTGATGGCAATTTCATGTTCAATACTGTCATCCGCGCGCATGGATAGATAATTGAAACCATTTACCCCCGCACTATTGATCAGTATTTCTATTGGCGTACCTTGTTGAGCCAGCCATCGTGCATGCTGATTCACCTTGTCTCTGCCCTCTGCTGTACCAATGTCTGCTTCGATGATCTGATGATGCTCGTCATTCACAAGCTGGTTTTTAAGATCACGCAACGCATTGAGATGGCGGCCGACGAGCACAAGTATTGCGCCTTTTTTTGCCAGTGCATCAGCCAGAGCTCGGCCAATGCCTCCTGTCGCACCTGTTAGCAATATAATTGTGTTTTTCATTACTGCCTCCTATGCCACTTGGGTCTGTGTCGTGGTCATGGGAAGCGCTCGCAGCATTGATTCATACAGCGCATAAACACGGTTCGCACTATCAATGATGGCTTGTTGGTCCGCGGGCTCCGTTACCTTGTTCATCAAATCGGCAAAATAGCCAATATGCTCTACATCCAAGGTGCTGTGTGACGTTAAATACCGCATCGCTGTATCGGGTAGAGAAAGCGTTTGCTGGATCAGTGCGGCCATCGAGCCGCCGATTGATACACTCGTCCCTTCCAACACCCAAACCATGCCGAATAGGGCCATTGGGTTTTTACGATCAATTTGGTGATATAAATACGCCACCATCATCTCAATCCCTAACCCGACTTGACCTTCACCACAGTTAGCCTTCGCTAGTTCGGCATCAAAGCCACATGCGCGCAAGTCATCCAAGATCCATTCATGGTGACCTTTCTCTTCCTCAATGTATGCGCCGAGCGCTTGGCGTAACCATTCATAGTGCTCCGGCAACCGAGAACCACAGGCCATCAGTAATGGAACGGTATGCTTCACATGATGATAAGCCTGAACAAGGAAGGCCGTGTAGGTTTGCAGCGTGATCGCCTTATAGTCACAAGCCTCAATCACAGGCACACTCAGCATTGAGGCTCTCGCCTGAGCGGTTTCTTTCTCTAGTACATGGAAAAAACCTTGATTATCCATAAATCCTCCTAGGAATGTGCCGTGAGTGGCAGGGTTTCGTCGGTCAGTAATGATTGGGCCGACGTGTTAAGTTGCGGCTCAAATTGTTGGCAAAAGACATCGCGTTTAGGGCGGCCATTTGCCGTAATTAAATGGGGTTGCTGATGAAAAGGAGCGGTAAATATCACCGCTCGGAGCTGCGCATAATCGGGCAGTTGGTGGTTAAGCTGGATCAGCTGCTGCTTTGCTTGATCAGGAGAGTCGCTACCAATAATGGCAGTCAGGTAGTCCTTCCCCTCTCCCAATACCACCATGTTGCTAAGCGCCGAATAGGCCATAGCTTCCGCCTCAATCCATTCTGGATGGATGTTGCGACCAAAAGCCGTAATGAGTTGATTTTTTTTGCGACCTTTCACGTACAAAAAGCCGTCATCATCAAACTCACCAATATCTCCCGTCGCAACGACGCCTTGGTGAGGGTGAAAGTCGCGATCCAGATAGCCTGAGAATGTCGCGCCCACTACCATGATTTCACCGTCTGAAGCCAGAAAAACACGATGGTGAGGTAACGGTTTACCCACACTGCCAACACAATGGTGCTCGGAGGTATTCAAACTCACCACTGATCCGCACTCCGATAAGCCATAACCCTCAAAAACCGATAAGCCAAGCCGGCTTGCTGCGCGCAATAAGGCCGGTGCCACCTTTGCGCCTCCGACAGCAACGTGCTTGAGATCGGCAACCGCACCAGGATGCTGTTCACCAAGATGGATGACGGCTCGCAATAACGCAGGGGTAAGTACCAAGCTTTGCGGACGATAACGAATCAGTCCGCTCATCAATTGATTCAGGTTTAACTGGCTTGAGCCGATCAGCCCCAAGTCATTGCTGGATGGGATCACTGTCGTCACCCCAAGCAATAGAGGCACGTAAACACCCGTAATATTCTCCAGTAGTGTGGACAAGGGAAGGACGACTAAATGACGGGAGGGTACCGCAGTGGTGGAGACGGTACTGGCAAGCGATACACTAACGCTCTCCAGCGTGGCTGCGCTCAATACCACGCCCTTGGGAGAACCAGTCGAGCCTGAAGTAAACGTGACCTTTACGGCAGGAGGCAAAGCTGGCAGTGCGTCTACGTCTCGTGCATGGCATGGTAATCCCGCCAATGTAGTCACAGATGCGTGGCTTAATGCGACATCAGGGTGTAGCGAGCCAATCACCCAATCGACCCTCGCAGTCTCCAAGACATGCTGTTGTTGGTCCGCCGTAAAAAAGGGCGGGATCGGTACAATTGAGATGCCTGCATACGCAGCGGCAAGATCGATCAATACCCAACTAACACTGTTGTCACCGGCAAGCCCAATCATCTGTGTATCGAGCGCCAATAGCGTTTCACTCAGCGCCCTGATCCGTCCCCAAAGCGCTTGGTAGGTCAGTATCAGGCAGTCGCCGGATGCATCCGACCCGTGAATGGCAACCTGATCAGGTTGGGATCTGGCATAGTCAGCCAAACGTTCAAATAAGACGCGCATTAGCATTCTCCGTATGGCAGTGTTTAGACACAATCCGCGCCAATTGCTCAGCACCTTGAGCAAGGTTACCGGCACAGACACGAGGCATCCGCGTGTAGTAGTTGCCCCATTGATCAGTGGCGGGCTGTAGACGACTCGCTTCCGCATCGGTCAGTAGATGGGGCTCAAGGCCAAATCGTCGCATGAGTGCATATAGCGGCCCTGTGGCGGTAAATACACACCATAGGTATCCGTGTGACAGCAGCCGATTCGCTAAAGCGTGGAAATGTGGTAGTGACGTTCCCGAAGAGAATGAGGCCAGTTGCCCAAACTCAATCACTGAGTTACGCGTGATCACTTGCTGATAGTGAGCGCTAAGTACGTCAGCCACATCGTCGGTAAGGTATTGTTCGAGAAAAAGCGGCTGATACGCAGCAGGGCGATAGCCGCACACCGACAATAAGCGATCGTCTTGTCCTCTCAGGCAGGACAAATAAGGCATGAAGGTGGTAATTGTCGCGTTGAAGGCTTGTTGATAGCGTTCAGCAATATACGCCTCTATTTCAGCGCGATTCGCTGAGTCTGGTGTAACAATGTCAAATCGACTCGCTGAATTAACCATAGCGGTGACATCCTTTATTGGCTGATTGTCACTGAGCTTACGGCGCGATACTTAAGAAAAGCTTAAGAATCTCCTCCTGCCGATAAAAAATGCACCCCAAAAATCTATCCAATTGTAAAATATAACTTTTTTATTTTTTAACCTCTTAAGTGATTCTTAAGTTTCCTCTCATAGAGTGAAGACATCACCATATGAGAGGACATTATCATGACCGCTAACACCCCACGACCATTTAAATGGGACAGAGTCGTCCGGTTCAGCCATTGGCTGATTGCTGCATTATTCTTTGCCAATATGAGCGTCACGGAAGAAGGCAGTGACATTCATCGCTGGTTTGGGTACGTGATCCTTGGGGCCATTGTCTTACGTCTGATTTGGGGAATGCTCACGCATTCAGAAGCACGACTAACCCGTTTTATTCCCTCGCTTTTTGCCGCTCGTGCTCACTTTAGCAACCTTATACGCGGACGTGATCATACAAGCTCAGGTCATAACCCTGCCGCAGCACTTATGATTTGGAGTCTTTGGGGATTGCTCCTCGTCACCATTTTGACTGGCTGGACAATGACGCAGTCAGGTGAAGAGCTCGAATGGTTAGAAGAAGTCCATGAGTTTGCTGCCAACGCAACCCTGGTCCTCGTCACTATCCATGTTAGCGCCGCCATTTTGATGAGTCGTTTTGGTAAGCGTAACTACATAAAATCCATGCTGCGTTAAGTGGTACAAAGATGACAAGCCTTCGCAACTTCAGACCTATTATCGTTTTCTTTTCTCTTGCGCTCGTCCTGCTTAGCCTATCGAGAGTCGGCTTGCTTGTCTGGCAACATAAGCAGTTGAGCCAATGGCAAGATATCTTCTATATCTTACTCCAAGGATTACGTGTCGATATTGCCACTTTATGCTGGCTATATACTCTACCGGCTTTTTTATTGGCACTACTGCCAACCTCTGGAAAATTGGGTCGTGGGTTTGTTTTTATACTACGGAGTTGGCTGGTCTGTGGGTTAGTTGTGTTAGCTTACATGGAGCTTGTCACGCCTTCGTTTATTTTAGAATACAACTTAAGACCGAATCGACTATTTCTAGAGTACTTAGTGTACCCTAAAGAAGTCTTTTCCATGCTTTGGAAGGACTATAAATTACCGTTATTCCTAGGACTCTTTGGCACGTTATTCGTGGGTTTTTTCAGCTGGCGACTAAGCGGCAAGCTTATCCAGACAGAAAACCAGCCACGCTGGTGGACACGGCCTATTCTTGCGGTGTGTGTGATTGCTTTCGGTGTCATAGGAGCACGTTCAACTCTGCAACACCGTCCACTGAACCCAGCACTTGTCGCCTTTTCAACTAATCCGCTATTAAATGATTTAGTACTCAACTCTTCTTATTCGTTGGTTTTTGCCGCCAAATCCATGGCGTCCGAGCGTAATGCTGAAGAATACTATGGCGATATGCCGCTGAATGATGTCATTACAACTATAAAACGATACTCGCCGGCCAGCACCAACTATATTACGTCTGACACCATACCGACACTAAACGTGCGCCATCCTTTCGAGGCGAAACGAAAGAATTTAGTGATCTTATTGCAAGAAAGTTTAGGCGCGCAATTTGTTGGCAGATTGGGCGGCTTACCGCTAACACCACATTTGGATAATCTGATGGATGAAGGATGGAACTTTACTCAAATTTACGCAACAGGTACGCGTTCTGTGCGTGGTATTGAGGCTATAACCACAGGGTTTACGCCGACCCCATCTCGCGCCGTCGTTAAATTGTCTAAAAGCCAAACAGGGTTCTTTTCCATCGCCTCATTACTTCAGCAAAAGGGGTATACCACTCAGTTTATCTACGGTGGAGAAAGCCACTTCGATAATATGAAATCATTTTTTCTCGGTAATGGTTTTCAAGATATTATCGATTTCCCTCAGTTTGACCAGCCACGCTTTGTTGGATCTTGGGGAGTTTCAGACCAAGACCTATACACCATGGCTGATAAACAGTTTCGGCGTTTACACCAAAGTGGGAAACCCTTTTTCAGCTTGGTATTTACCAGTAGCAATCACTCACCTTACGAATATCCAGATGGCCAAATCACGCCTTATAGCCAAGAGAAACATACCCGCTTTAATGCCGTAAAATATGCTGACAAAGCATTGGGCGACTTCATCCACCAAGCTCAGCAGTCCGATTACTGGAAAGATACCATCTTCTTAATCATTGCCGATCATGATGCACGCGCAGTCGGCGCGTTACCTGTGCCGATTAAACATTTTCATATCCCAGCATTGATCCTAGGTAAAGACATACCCCCGAGAGAAGATAACCGCCTCGCGAGTAGTATCGATATGCCCCCTACGTTACTCTCCCTCATTGGCGTTGAAAGTATATCGCCGATGATAGGTCATGATTTAACTCGCCCATTGTCTCAACACTATCAGCGTGCTTTGATGCAGTTTGATAAAAACTTCGCTTATCTCACCCATGATTCAGTGATTGTTCTGCGACCAAACAAAGCCCCGCTTGGCTATTACTATGATGTGAAGAATCAGACTGCACGCCCTCAACCTGTAACAGACGAGATGATAAAGCGCGCTAAGGCACACGCTTTAATAGGCGGAAAACTGTATCGACAAGGTTTATATACCGTACCATCCACTCATATCACGGAAACGTCGGTGCTCGCTCAACACCATGGTGAGCAACCACAAAAAAGCGAGCCTTGAGGCTCGCTTGATATCCGAAGACGGTGCGACAGTTAGGCCATTGCCATGGCTTGTTGTGCGATGACCAGCTCTTCGTTGGTTGGGATCACCAATGCAAGCGGCGACGCTTGGGTGGTGATTTGCCCTGCGGCACCAAAACGTGCGGCGGCGTTGGCATCGGCATCCGCTTGATAGCCGAAAATGGCCAGCTCTTTGAGGATCATCTCGCGGACTGGCAGTGAGTTTTCGCCAATTCCGCCTGTGAAAACAATCGCATCCAGACGGGATAATGGCACCATGTAACTTGCGATGAATTTTGCAACGCGATAAGCGAACATTTCTAGCGCCAATTGGGCGCCTTTATGGCCCTGCTCTGCCGCCTCGACCAAGCCTCGGCAATCGTTCGTTAATTCCGAAACACCAAGTAAACCGGCTTTATCGATCAGCTCATGGTGGATTTGATCCATGCTGAGCCCTTTTTTCGACAAAAACTCTAGAATAGATGGGTCGATATCACCACAGCGTGTACCCATCATCAAACCGGCTAAAGGCGTAAAGCCCATGCTGGTATCAACACTTTGACCATCTTTGACCGCACACAAAGAGGCACCGTTACCAAGGTGTACGGTGATGACGTTGGTTTGTTCAGGCGCTTGGTTAAGCCATTTTGCCGCTTCACGGCTTACGTAGTAATGGCTAGTGCCGTGGAAGCCATAGCGGCGAATACCGTAATCGTTGTAGAGCTGACGCGAAATCGCGTAATGGTAAGCTTTTTCTGGCATCGTTTGATGGAATGCCGTATCGAAAACCGCCACTTGTGGCAAGCTTGGGAAGGCTTTACGTGCCGCTTTAATGCCCACCACATGTGCTGGGTTATGCAGTGGCGCCAAGGCTTTTAGCGCATCAATTTGCGCCAGTACAGCATCGTCAATTAAGGTGGCTTGGCTGAAGGTTTCACCGCCATGTACCACACGGTGGCCAACGGCCTGCAGTTTATCACTCAATTGGTTGCTTTCGATAAGGCCCACAATGATGTCCATGGCCTCTTGGTGGTGGTTGCTTCCTGCACTTAAGGTTTTCTCGGTTTTTTCACCGTCGACTTTCCAGCTCATCCGCGCGTCATCGCGCCCAAAGCATTCTCCAGCGCCGGAAATCACAGCATCGCCAGTTTGCGCATCCATCAGGGCAAATTTTAACGACGAGCTACCTGAATTTATAACGAGTACCAGTGCATCACTCATAGGGTTACCTTATTGGCAGAAATTGAATCGCGGCATCACGCCGCCTTTTCCATTATTAAAATATTTTTTAATAATTCAACTGTTGTGATAGTGATAGCACAGTTACCCAGCAATTTACTGCGTAAGATCAAGCTAAGTGCGCATCGGGTACGCAAATCCCTACGAGCTCGCTATCACTCACCATCATCGTAGATAAAAAATGGCGCCACATGGGCGCCACTCTTCGGGCTAGCTACCAATACCGAGGTAGGTATTGACCACGGTGAAATAAATCCACATCCCGGAGATATCCACCACAGACGCAAGCACCGGGCTGACCAATACCGCAGGATCAAGATGACATGCGCGCGCCACAATCGGCAGTAATCCGCCAAGCGTTGTGGAGATGGTCACCTGAATAAACAGGGCCAACGCAATCGCAACCGCAATATCGTGCAGTGCAAACGCGCCTACCGTCGCGTTGTGGTTGAACAGTAAAATCCTCACCATCATGACTGCAGCAATCGCCACACCAATAAATACCGCGACGCGGGCCTCTTTCCACATCACTTGGAGCCACTGACGTTTGCGAAGCTCTCCCGTTGCTAGCGCCCTCACCACCAAGGTTGCCGCTTGGGAGCCGGTATTGCCTCCCGCCGCTGCAATTACTGGCATATACACAGCCAGCAGAACAAGCTGACTTAAGGTATCTTCGTACTGAGCAATGATCATCCCAGAAACGATACCAAGCAGCGCCAGTCCGACAATCCAGCCAATCCGCTGCTTAACGTGCGCAAACACGCCGGTAGAGAGGTAGCTTTTCGCTGGTTCCGCTTCTGAATGAATAAAGCCTAAATGGTTGGCATATTCACGGGCTTCGCGGTCAAACCCCTGCGCATCCAGCGCATTCAGCAAATGCTGTACATGAGCCACCGAGCAGTGATGTAAAATTCCCATCGATTCCTCAACCGGCATCACGGTAAGCAGCTCGACTTGCTTGTCGATATCGTATTGTAAAAACGCATTACGTGCCGCCACGATTTCTGCAGTGGAAAACGCAGTGGCGTAGTCAAAAGTGTTGTTCATTACCGTCATGGCGAATCTCCCGATTGGCAACAGGTAACGACCATCAACAACGAACCTCACGCTGAAAGGGCGTGATTACGCGTTACATCGAGAAAGGAGAAAAACAGAGCGGGAAACCAGCTGCGACTGCGCTGGTAAAAGGAAGGATCACAATACCAACGGCAGTTATTTTTCTCCGTATCGACTAGGAGGATGGTCGGTATTGTTCATAGTTATCTCCAAAAAAGTCTGGTGCTATAAAAGCGTGGCGAGTTTATCAAAAGACATTACACCTGTCTGTCAAATTTTGGTAAGCGAATGGCGTGATATCGTCGTGTTATGTCAATTATTATGCAGGCTCAACGGACCGGTGCCGCTTACTGGCGGCACATCAATAAACTGGCGCCTAGCAGCTGTGAAAAAGCAACGGTCAGATCAGTATTCATCTGCTTTTCACAATCTGTCTGCAATTTACGTAAACAGCGAAAGGCGACGCCATTGTCGGCTTTACCGCTGATCAGCAAGTAGAAACACAGTCGTAAGATGGCTTTGAACTCACCATCAGCATGCATCGCCTGCATCCAACTTTGCATCAACTGATTGACAGTTCCGCCCGTCTCAAGCGTACTCATCAAACTATCGAGCAGTACAGGTTCGAGCGCGGCCATAAAATCTTGTTTGCGCGGAAAGTGATGACTGATCCCAGTACGAGATACCCCCGTCGCTTCACTGAGGGTGGTATACGACATGCCCTCGTAGCCCAACGTCAGGAGTTGCTGCTTCGCGGCATCAAGAATGGTCTCGATCGTCTGTTGTGTTTGGGCCTTACTGCGTTTTGGCATGTGTAATGTGTTCTCCCCAGTCTCCGTCAGCATGGCGGGCAATAATCATCTGCATGTTGCAACGGGTTGGCAGGCAATGCATTTGCGCCATGGCTCGCCATAAAGATAGTACAGACTGCAATAGAAAGCCTGACACGAAACACACCAAAGACTCACTGAAGCGGATCAAAGTTCTGCTAATACCTTGATAGATAAGTGTGAAAACAGCCCAAAAAATGAGGCCTTATTGGTGTAAATAGTGCCGACAGTCATAATTTGAACACATGTTTAAACAATTGCCTTGCGTAAATGCAGGCAGGGTCAGTAAGTTAACATTATCATAACAGTTAGACGTATGAATCACGTTGCGACAACGAGGAAGTCCAATGTCACACATCAAACCACACGATCAGATTTTACGCTGGGCCGACGAACGCCCTAACCACGTATTTTTACGCCAAATTCGCGATCGCCGTTTCGTTGATTATACCTTTACGGACGTCGCTGATCAGGCGATGCGCATGGTTACAGCATTACGTGATATGGGCTTGCAACCCGGTGACAAGGTGGCGCTGATTTCTAAAAACTGTGCGGAATGGTTTATTGCCGACCTGGCGATGATGATGGGCAGTTACATCAGCGTGCCCATTTTTCCAACGGCCGGCAGCGATACCATTGAACATGTGGTGACGCACAGTGAATCAAAGGCTATGTTTATTGGCAAACTAGATGACACTAAAGCGCTAAAAGCGTCGTTACAGACGCTATCACACATTAAGACCATCGCATTTCCATATCCTACGGTGGATTGCCATTATGACTGGCAGGAGTTAGTCGCAAGTCACGAACCCACCGAAGAGCGTCCGGTTCATCTCGATAATGATGTGATGTCACTGGTGTATACCTCTGGCACCTCTGGGCTCCCCAAAGGGGCCATTTTGAGCTACGGCGGCTATTGTTGGTCCGCACAACGCCTGATCGACCACATTGGTATCGAGCCGAACGATCGTTTGTTCTCGTATCTGCCATTGGCCCATATCACAGAGCGCGTGTACATCATGGGGTCGGCCATTATGGGTGGGATCCCAACCGCGTTCCCAGAGTCGCTCGATACCTTTATTGAAGATGTCAAAATGCATCGCCCGACACTATTTATCTCTGTCCCTCGCTTGTGGACCCTGTTCCAACAGCGCATTCAAGAGAAATTACCGGACGCTCGTCTGAACCTGCTGCTAAGCATTCCTCTTGTCGGTGGTTTGATTAAAAAGAAAATCGCTAAGAACCTTGGCCTTGATCAAGCGCGCGTATTGGGCTGTGGCTCAGCACCAGTTGCCCCAGCACTATTGCGCTGGTATGAGAAGCTGGGCCTACATATCACCGAAGCCTGGGGAATGACCGAAAGCTACGCATACAGCACACTTAACTATCCATTTAGGGCCGACAAAATTGGCACCGTCGGCAATGCAGGACCCGGCGTTGAAATCAAGATAGCCGACGATCAGGAGATCTTAGTCAAAAGTCAGGGCCTATTTAGTGGCTATTACAAAAATGAGGAAGCAACGGCCGAAACTTTGGTGGATGGTTGGCTACACACGGGGGATTTAGGCGAACTCGATAGTGAAGGCTACCTGAGTATCTCAGGGCGTAAAAACGATACCTTCAAGACCGCAAAAGGCAAATTTGTCGCCCCTGTACCGATTGAAAAGCGCTTATTTGAGCTGTCTAACGCTGAGATGCTCTGTGTGATCGGCTCTGGCATGCCTGCGCCTATTTTGCTTGCCCTGCCTCACCACTTCCCACACTTTGATCGAGCCCGCTATGAGCGCCGCGTGAAGAAGGTGATTGATACCATCAACAGCGAGCTAGAATCCCACCAGCAAATCAAAGGTGTGTTGATGATCAAAGAGCCTTGGAGCATTGAGAACGGAAAACTCACGCCAACACTTAAAATTCGCCGCCATAAGCTGGAGCAAGAGTACCACGAGGTTGGCGCGAACTGGCCAAAAGGCACCTTGGTCCAATGGGAAGAAGACTGGGTCTAGCGCATTCTACCAAGATGTCCTGACGATCACCCACGATTGGCATACGCTGATGGTGGGTGATTTTTTATTCGCCACCTATTGCTTACAATGTGATTGCTGACAATGATGCATCGTGCTACAAACCCCTGCAAAACCTGACCTATCTCAATGTGCCACAATCAAGACTCTGCTAAAGATCAGCATGACATCTTTATTGCAGGCGATAAGTCTATTTTGACGCCTGCAGCTTTATCTCGTAGGGGACAACCATGAAAGAGAATCAAACTGACGCATGTGACGCGTGCGGTGTAAGCGCGGAAATTGGTTATATTATCTCAGAAGGAGATGAAGTCGCGGAAGTGACGATTCATGCCGACAGCGTCGAGGCAATGCAGGCGCGCTTTGAGCAGTACCTCTCGCTCGCACAAAGTATTAACCCTGCCGTCAAGCACGACTTTAACGCCGAGCAAATTAGCGGCGACAGTGCACATATCAAAATGCAATTTGAGTGCAGCGCTGAAAAGCTTATTTTTGAGCTGCGCAGCCGCGGACTCAACAACGCCTAATCGCTATTATACAGGGTGTGTCATCACACCCTGTATTTGCTTGCTGAGGGCGGAATTAAAGACGCAGGCTTTGCCAAGCCTCGCACATTTCACGAAACGTGGTCGCATCGCCTTCAGGGCGGTCTGGGTGCCACTTCAACGCCATTTTACGCCACTGTCGACGGATCTCATGCTCACTAGCGTGCTCATCCAACCCAAGTACGGTTAGCGCTTTTTTGCGCTCCAGCATGGTTTCGCCCGGTGCATCATTACCAATATGGCGTTGATAATGCTTCCAAAACGACGATAGCAGCTCTTTGACATCGTCTCGGCTAGCGTCGTAGTTGTTCCAATCCATGTAATATTCACGGAGTGGATCTTGATAATCGATTTCGTTTGCCACAAAACCATTACCGCCGACACGCCACTGCAATTGAATGTCCATTGACTCCACCTGCAACCACTGCTGAGGTAGCAACATCTCTTGCAGTTGGTATAGCGCATTCATTATCAAAAAATTGCGCTTAAACAGATCAAGATGCGGGTCAGCATCCAGCTCTGCCATGATGGTGTTTTTTTGCAACTCACTGAGAAGGTGATGCACTTTCCAGCTTTGTCGCGTAGATTCCAAGATACTGAGTATTGGCCAAATCAGGGGGTTGTCTATTTCATTATCAGCAAAAAGCAGCTTGTTCATCCGTATGCCATACTTTTTGTATCGCACGACGTCAAAAAAGCGCCTGATATTGCCGCTTAATTATTAAGCATATCTAGTGCCAACTTACTTCCCCATTATGGAGAAATAGCACTGGCGCAGAGATTAGACACCTTGACTCGCATTAAAGACACGCACCATCTATTATTGTTTAAACACCTTTATTTCATTGATATTTAAATCTATGACACATTCCGCCTCCCAATGTGATGCCTGCAAAAACAAAAAACCGCTCCCTTTTGCCTTTTCAATGGCCTTTCAGCCAATTGTTCAATTATCCACTGGGCGTGTTTTCGCATACGAAGCGCTGGTACGAGGCATGGATGGCAGCGGTGCGGGCAGTGTTTTTAAACATGTAAACGCCGACAATCAGTATCAATTTGATCAGACCTGCCGTATCAAAGCGGTGTCATTAGCGGCAAAGCTCGAGATCCCCTGCTTTTTGAGCATTAACTTTATGCCTAATGCTGTTTACGAGCCCGAACGTTGTATTCAAACCACCCTTAAAGCCGCGCGCGAACACCAGTTTCCGCTCGATCGCATCTTGTTTGAGTTTACCGAAGGGGAAGAAGTGCTTGATTATGGTCATATTCAACGCATTATTCGCTATTACCGCTCGCAAGGCTTTATTACCGCCATTGATGATTTTGGCGCCGGTTACTCTGGCCTAACGGCGCTGGCTAATATTGATACCAATATTATTAAAATCGATATGGCGCTGGTGAGAGATATTGATACTGACCCAGTGAAACAGGCCATTGTTCGCCACAGTGTGGCAATGTGTGAGGAGCTAGGGCGTCAAATTATTGCCGAAGGGATAGAAACTGAGAAAGAATTACGCTGCTTGCATGATTTAGGCATTGACTTCTTCCAAGGGTATTATATTGCCAAGCCTGAATTCGAAGCATTACCCGCCATAAATCAAGCACCTGGCCTCGACATTTTTCACCGTCAATAATCCGACTATCGAGCCAGCAGTCTGTTGCTGGCTTATTTTAACTGCCTCACAGGGTCAATTGATAATCTTTCTCACTTTGACGCGTTCACGGTATAGTAAGTCGATTATTTGATTCGAAAGGTGTTCTTATGACTTGCCGTGACCAAGGCATGCCAGCGCATGGCCTCACTCGACGTCGCTTTCTCCAATCTTCCGCCGCTTTCGCTGCGTTGTCCGCCCTTCCTGCTTGCTCGCTGGTATCCGCATCACGAGATAATGGCATGTGGGAATATCACCTAAGCGCTGAGCCAAGCACTGCGTCTTTAGTGCCCGACCATCAAACGGATGTATTGGCGTTTAACGGCAAGATCCCTGCACCCACGATTCGCTGCCGTCAGGGCGAGCCCGTGACGATTCACTTTACCAATAACCTCAATGAACCCACCACCATTCATTGGCATGGACTCCGTATTCCGATTGAAATGGACGGTGTACCCTTTTTATCGCAAGCTCCTATTCAGCCCGGCGAAACCTTTACTTATCGCTTTACACCGCCTGACGCTGGCACCTTTTGGTATCACCCTCACATGAACTCTGTGGTGCAATTGGGCAAAGGCTTGGTAGGCACCATTGTGGTGGAAGAAGCGTCGCCGGTCGCGTTTGACGAAGAGCATGTACTCATGCTCAAACATTGGCACCTCGACCCCCAAGGGCAATGGAAAGATCTCGCCATTCCTCGTTACAGTGCCCGAATGGGAACGCCGGGTGAATGGGGCACGGTGAACGGTGTTCATCAACCTAAGTATGAACTACAAGAAAATGCCACCACTCGCCTACGTTTAGCCAATGTCGATAATACCCTGACTTATCCTATTCAAGTCCGCGGTGCGGACGCTTGGATTGTTGCCATTGACGGTAATCCGATCGCGACGCCTCGACGACTCGAAGAGCACAAGATCGCCCCCGGTATGCGACTCGATATTGGTTTAGTCGCCCCCAAAGCCGGAACCAATGTTGAGATCATGTACATGAAAGGCCGTTTTCCTTTCCTACTGGCTAGCTTTACCACAACGCCATCCACCTTGGTCGAAAAACCATTGCCCGCCCTGCCACTTAATCCAGTGGCCACTCCTGACTTGGCGAATGCGGAAACACGACACTTTGTCTTTGAATGGGCCGGTGCAATCACACCCGCCGATAAGCAAGGCAAAGGGAAGCACGAATTTTGGCTGATGAACAAACGCGCATGGGAGGGAATGAGCAAAGGCAACATTCCCGAACCGATCGCAACGCTCGAACGGGGCAAAACCTATATTTTCGATTTAAAGAATGTCACTCAGTACCACCACCCAATCCATTTACATGGTCATACCTTTACCGTGCTGGAAATGGACGGTAAACCCGTGACACCTTTCCATACCGATACTGTGCTATTGGGTAAAAATGGCCACGCCAAGGCAGCCTTTGTGGCCGATAACCCTGGCCGGTGGATGTACCATTGTCATGTCATTGAGCACATGAAAACCGGTCTAATGGGGTTTGTTGAAGTGGTGTAGCAATAAACATCACGCGCATAATAAAACGGCGAGCCTACCTGCTCGCCGTTCCTCTTTGGCGCTCCTGTTTAAAGATAGCGCCGTTATGTGCTGGGTTTGTCGGTTTTGAATCGGTTTACCAACTCTGAGAGTTCAGTCGCCACCATACGTAACTCGGCCGCCGTTGCGTTAGTTTGTTCCGCGGTTTCAGCAGCACTATTCGCACCATCCAATACGTTGGTCACATTCTGATTAATGTCTTCCGATACCGAGTGCTGTTCTTCTGTTGCGGTGGCAATTTGCGCGGCCATATCATGGATCTGCCCCACCAACTCTTGAATAGTACCAAATACACTCAGGGCTTCTTCGGTTGCCTCGGTGGTCGTCTGCGAGTGTTCCACACTGCCCTGTAGCTTTTCTGACAGCTGGCTAGTCCGTTGAGTCAAGGCTTGTAACAACTCGTCAATTTCTTCGGTCGATTTGGTGGTCTTTTGCGACAGCACCCGAACCTCATCCGCCACTACGGCAAAGCCTCGTCCATGCTCCCCCGCACGTGCAGACTCTATCGCCGCATTCAGCGCCAATAGGTTGGTTTGCTCGGCAATACCACGAATGGTATCCAGCATAGCGGTGATATTGTCGTTTTCTTTCGTAAGCTCAGCCATGGCGCTATCCGCTTCGTTGAGCGTGGTCGCCATTTCTTGCACTGCTGCGCGCGTGTTATTCATCAAGGCCATGCCGCGATCAACTTCTGATTGGCATTGCTGCGCCGAATCGGCCGTCTGATTACAGTTTTGCGATACCTCATTGGCCGTCGCGACCATTTGATGGAACGCGGTCGCAATCTGCTCGAGCCCTGAGCGCTCAGCTGCTCAGCAAACTGGGTGGTATGATCGGCATGAGATGTAAGTTTCAGCGAGCGATCTTTAATGCCAATAATCAGCTCTTGGATCACATCCACAAACTGGTTAAAGGCAGTGGCGGTCGTGCCTAGCTCATCTTTGCTGGTTACTGGCAAACGTTTAGTTAAGTCACCTTCACCGCTTGCCGCATCACTGAGTCCATCACTCACCGCTACGATCGAGGCAGAGATGCGGTTGACCATAAAGAAGCCCAGCACCCCGAAAATCACCACTAAAAGCACACCAATCGAAATAATCACGGTTTGCAGTTGATTCACCTGCCCTAACACTTCTTGCTGCGGCACAATACCAATTAAACGCCAGCCGCTATCGGGCGCTTGATACTGGTTAACAAAATAAGACTCACCATCAAATGACACCGCCTTGAGCGCACGGCTTAGCGATTGACCGCTGTAGACGCTATTCACGCTATCCACGGATTCAAAGTTGTTATCTGGGTTATTGGGATCGGCCAAGATGGTACCGGTATCTTCCACCAGCACAATGTAACCTGACTGGCCGAGCGTGACCTCGCCAAGCATATTGGTCAATGCCTCCAAGGTAACATCAACACCCACCACCCCGGTTAACCCGTCTTGCGCCTGAAATTCGATAACATAATCCAGTAAAGGCGCTCCTGTTGTAATATCTTGGTAGGAAGGGACTCGAACAGGGTTGTTACCACTTCCTACCCCCGTCTGAAACCAAGGGCGCTGTCGAGGGTCGTAGTTGCCAGACTCCCCTTGTGGCCACTGAATGTAGCCGCCATCGCTTAAGCCCAAAAAGACATAGGCAAAATCATCACGCGAGTTACCCATTGCATCCAATAATTTGAACGCACGGACTTCGGCCGGACTATTCTGAAGCGATGTCATTTGCTTTGACGGGCCCATGTATTTGGCGACACTGCCATCAAGCTCTTGCAAAGCTTGGCTATTGGCTAACATTTTCGCGTTGGCAGACAGGCCTTGTAGATAGAACTTAAACGCATTACCAATGTGCTGCATTTCTTTGTATGAGCTTTGTTCGTAGCTGATTAAGGTACTCGTTCGAAACTGATACAGGGCAACAATGGCAATAATCAACGTCGGCAGTACCACCCCTGTCAACACAATGGCTAAAATACGTTTTTTAATACTCATACTGACCCCCGTCAGTGACTACCTACCGTTTAGCATTAATACGTCAACTATCAATAGTGACTTATTGAGACTAGAACAGGCATTTTCAGGCAGCCATAAAAAAACGGATTTAACGGCTCTGGCAAACCGAAACCAACAGAGAGAGAAAGATTTCTAGGCAATTAATTATAAATCATGGACACGGATTGCATCCTACACACAAAGCAAATACATTAGTCAAAGCTAAAATAAAAGGTGGGACTATGACCAAGAAAAACTATCAAGAAATCAATGAGCAACAATTGGCGTTAAATAAACAATTTAAAGCAAACAGCAGTGAGACTCTGGCGGCATTTGGTCAGCTTCATCGTGCCGCAATGGCAGAAGGCGACCTTGATGTAAAAACCAAAGAGCTAATTGCATTAGGGATTGGTATTGCCGCGCGTTGCGATGGCTGTATCGGCGCACATGTTGCCGCCGCATTAAAGCACGGCGCCACCAAGCAAGAGTGTGTTGAGGCGATCAACGTCGCTATTTTAATGGGCGGCGGCCCTTCGTTGATTTATGGTGCGCAAGCCCTAGAGGCGGTTGAGCAGCTTAGCAACGCGTAACCTTATTGCTCACTGCCCATAAAAAAGCGCAGCTGATTGACGCTGCGCTTTTTATTCTCCGTCGCCCTAGTTAGCCGCGATAATAACGCTGCGGTACAAAGGGCATTTTCTCGACGGTCATGGGCAGCTTTTTGCCACGTACTTCGGCAAACACCTCCGTGCCCACCGCGGTAAATTCCGGTGACACATACGCCATCGCAACCGGCATGCCTTTAGTGGGACCAAAGGTACCACTGGTCACGATACCAATTTCGTTATCGTTGGCATCGAACAACTTGCTGCCTTCACGCACAGGCGCTTTGCTTTGGCCCAAGAGACCAATTCGCTTACGGCTGACCGCTTTAGTGGCAATCTGCTCGAGAATTTTCGCCTCACCGGGGAAGCCTCCGGCGCGCTCACCCTCCGCACGACGTACCTTACTGATCGCCCAAATAAGGCTCGCCTCGATTGGCGTGGTAGTAGTATCCAAATCATGACCATACAGGCACAAACCACATTCCAAACGCAGTGAATCACGTGCACCTAGGCCAATCCATTCCACGTCGTCATTGGCAAGCAGCGCTTTGGCGAGCGATTCTGCATGCTCCGCCGGCACCGAAATTTCAAACCCATCTTCACCGGTGTAACCGGAACGACTCACCACGCAGTAAATGCCATTAATCTCAACAGGTTGAATGTCCATGAACACCATGTCATTAACCTTCGGGTTGAATGTCGCCAACACTTGCGCCGCCTTCGGGCCTTGAAGTGCCAGTAAGGCGCGATCATCAAGCACCTCGACGGTCACATCCCCTTTCAAGTTATCGCGCAGGTGCTGAATGTCCTGTGCTTTGCAGGCGGCGTTGACGACCAGAAAGAGATGATCGCCTAGGTTGGCAATCATGAGGTCATCCAAAATACCGCCTTGTTCATTGGTAAACACGCCATAACGTTGTTTGCCTGCCGGTAAATCAATGACATCAACAGGCACTAAGGCTTCTAGCGCTTTGGCTGCATCCTTTCCTTCGAGACGAACCTGCCCCATATGCGATACATCAAACAGGCCTGCGTGTTCGCGGCAATGGAGATGCTCTTTGCGAACACCGAGCGCATACTGAACGGGCATATCATAGCCAGCAAAGGGGACCATCTTTGCGCCCATCTCAATGTGCAATGCGTGTAGTGGGGTCGTTAGTAACTCTGCCATTGTTCACTCCATGTTCTGCCTAAATGGCGATAAAAAGTAATGCTAGTCGACGATGCGCGTCGCCGGTTTTCGTGACATTGCGTTAGGATGCGGTCACCCACAAGATGAGTGCGTCATCCTCGCTGACCGATGCCAACATATGTCCCATCGTGGCATCGTAATAAACACTGTCTCCCTCATTGAGGGTGATCGCTTCATAGAACTCGGAGTAAAAGCGAATGCTGCCTTCCAACACCAGCAAAAACTCTTCACCGTCGTGACGGATCCAGTCACTATAATCTTCAAAAGCGCGGGCACGGACACGCGATTTAAATGGCATCATTTTCTTGTTGCTCAGTTGCGTTGCCAGTAGCTCGTGTTCGTAGGTACCGGTTGGATGCGCCTTACCCTGACCGGCTCGTGTGATATCACGGCGCCCTGTTGCTTGCCGTTTTTTGGGTGGCGCAAACAACTGAGGCACATCAATGTCTAGGCCGTGAGCAAGTTTTTGCATCGCTTGGAAGGTCGGGGAGATTTGCTCATTCTCTATCTTTGATAAGGTCGAACGCGCTAATCCCGTGCGTTGACTTGCTTCTTCGAGCGTCAGCCCTAACCCCACTCGAATCGCTTTTAATCGTGGGCCCAACCGCAACGGCGCAATAGGGGCGTGCGGTTCATCCTCCCTTTGTGCTTTTTCTACCTGCATTGAGGGATACACATCCTGTGTTAAATGGTTTGTTGACACCGTTGGGCGGCCTCCGCGCTGACATTGTTAACTCTATTAATGCCGCATTCTGACACATCCCACCCTCGAACGGCATCGGCATAGTTAACACTTTTAACAAAAAAGTTTCCTATTGGAAATATAGCTCTATTGGACAAGGTGCAATCGCCTCGTTCCTCTCAAATTCGCGGACCAATGGGTTCGCCGACAATACGCTTGAGAATAAAAGTCCATGAATGACAAGCTGTCAGGTCATTGCTGTACGAAAAATGATGATGAGATACCTGACGCTGTTTGCAATTTACCTCAGCTTAGGATAAAAAGGCAAACGTTTGCGTTGCGAAGTTGATCGCACTGCAGGCGGTCGTTCTGTCATCGCGATCACAACATAGGTTTCCTATTGGAAATTTATTTTGCGGAAAAGTTACGGCTTAGGTACGTTAACAAAATGTTTAAATCATCACCAACGCGTGCCGGTTGTTATCACTCTCGCCGCTTGCAGCGACCTGTTTCAGGTAGCGTTCTGTGGCAAGGATATAAACTGTAGGTAGCACTGCTGATGAGTGAGCAATGCAAGGTGTCTACAAAGACATCTACCAACAACAATACGTACCTTACCTGTGTAGGAGACATGCCATGAGTCACAGCATGTTTGACCTGTTTAAAGTCGGTGTCGGACCCTCCAGCTCGCACACCGTTGGGCCAATGTTGGCCTGCGCACGCTTTTCACAATTCGCGATCCAAACACTCTCGCTCGATGCGATTCATCGCGTGAGCGTCGATTTATACGGCTCCTTGGCGTTAACCGGAAAGGGCCACGCCACGGACGTCGCGTGTGTGATGGGGCTAATGGGCGAAATGCCCGCCACCATCGAATCAGGCGACATAGAAACCATGACCAAAATGGTTAAAAACGGCGGCGAACTGCCCTTTGCTGGTAGTCATTATGTCCCGTTTAGTTGGGATGCGGATTTGGTGTTTCACTACGATCAGGTGTTACCCGCCCATCCCAATGGCATGACCGTCAGTGTTTATGACAAAAAAGACAAATGCTTGGCACGAAAAACCTATTTTTCGGTCGGCGGTGGATTTGTGGTGGAAGAAGGTGAAACGGATGCGCTGGCCTCCGACTTTACGCCCCCCTATCCGTTCAAAAGTGCGGCAGAGTTACTTGAGCAATGCAAAAAAACGGGTATGACAATCAGTGAGTTGATGTTTACCAATGAAATTGCGCAAGCTCAGTATACCGACCCCAGTGCGACGCGGGATACCGTCAATCAAGGGCTCGATCATATTTGGCAAGTGATGCGCGAGTGCATCGACCGTGGTATTCAACAAGGCGGCATCTTACCCGGCGGTTTAAACATTAAGCGACGCGCTAAAGGGATGTACGACGCCATTCATGACAAACAAGCGCATGGATTACCGACAGACAGCAATGATTGGGTCAATCTGTTTGCCATGGCAGTCAACGAAGAAAATGCCGCCGGTGGCCGAGTGGTTACCGCGCCGACCAATGGCGCAGCAGGTGTGATCCCAGCGGTGTTGGCGTATTACGACAAGTTTGTCTCGCCCAACAATCCAGAAGGTATTCGTACCTTTTTAGCGACTTCTGCCGCGATTGGTTCCTTGTATAAAACCAATGCGTCGATCTCGGCGGCCGAAGTGGGTTGCCAAGGGGAAATCGGAGTCGCCTGTTCCATGGCAGCAGCGGGGCTGGCTGCAGCGATGGGAGGCACCAATGCGCAGATTGAAAACGCAGCAGAGATCGGCATGGAGCACAACCTAGGGCTCACTTGCGATCCCATTAATGGCTTGGTGCAGGTGCCCTGCATCGAACGCAACACTATGGGCGCAGTGAAGGCGATTAACGCAACCCGCCTCGCATTGGGCGGTGATGGTGAACACCATGTGTCACTCGATAGCGTGATAAAAACCATGCACGAAACAGGGCTCGACATGATGAGCAAGTACAAGGAAACCTCGCAAGGCGGCCTTGCTACCAATGTGATCCCAATTAATGTGGTGGCCTGCTAAGCCACGGCCAGTCAACAAGGATGAAGCAATGAAACCCAGCTACCCAAACGCAGAACTTGAGCAATTCTTCTCAACCAACTTGTCTGAATCAGACGGTGCCGTGATGGCCGCGATTAACGCGGAACATAAACGCCAGCAGCAACAAATCGAATTGATTGCGTCAGAAAACATCGTTTCGCAAGCCGTGATGCAAGCGCAAGGTACCTGCTTAACCAATAAATACGCCGAAGGTTATCCGGGCCGCCGCTATTATGGCGGCTGCGAGCACGTTGACGAAGTCGAAGCCATCGCTCAAGCTCGTGCCAAACAGCTATTTAACTGCGAGTATGTCAATGTGCAGCCGCATTCGGGCGCACAAGCCAACGGCGCCGTAATGCTGGCGCTACTGCAACCCGGTGACACCATTTTAGGTATGTCACTCGATGCTGGCGGCCACCTCACTCATGGCGCGCGCCCTGCACTATCCGGTAAATGGTTTAACGCCGTGCAGTATGGCGTGAGCAAAGATAGTCTGGAAATTGATTACGATGAAGTCGCTGTGCTCGCTCGAGAGCATCAACCCAAGATGATTATCGCCGGCGGCAGTGCGATCCCTCGCCATATCGATTTCGCCCGTTTCCGCGCGATTGCCGATGAAGTAGGCGCCTACCTGATGGTTGATATGGCGCATATCGCTGGCTTGGTTGCCACTGGCGCCCATCCCTCGCCGTTGCCGCATGCGCATGTGGTCACGACCACTACCCATAAAACCCTGCGTGGCCCACGCGGTGGCATGATCCTGACCAATCACGAAGATATCAACAAAAAGATCAATTCAGCAGTGTTCCCCGGTCTGCAAGGCGGTCCACTGATGCACGTGATTGCGGCCAAAGCCGTTGCATTGGGTGAGGCATTAGAGCCTGAGTTTAAACTGTATATTGATCAAGTGGTTGCTAACGCCAAAGCGCTCGCGGAAGTGCTCCAAGCCCGTGGCTGCGACATTGTTACCGGCGGCACCGATACCCACTTGATGCTGGTTGATTTGCGCCCGAAAGGCTTAAAGGGCAATCAAACTGAGCAAGCACTTGAACGTGCTGGGATCACCTGTAATAAAAACGGCATCCCCTTTGACACCGAAAAGCCCATGATCACCTCCGGCATTCGCCTTGGCACCCCAGCCGGCACTAGCCGCGGTTTCGGTACCGATGAATTTCGTCAAATCGGCGAGTGGATAGGCGATGTGTTGGATGCCCTCGTCGAGGCGCCAGAAGGCAACGCCGACATCGAGGCGCGCGTGCGTAAAGACGTGCAGCAACTTTGCGCACGTTTCCCCGTGTATCGCCAGTAAATTGAATTAAAGAGCTGGCGTCACCAACGCCAACTCATTTTACATTGTAAATCGCTCATTGTTTGAGCAGCTCGTATTTAAAGCAGGAGAGTAACAAATGGACGCGACACTGAAGTTTTCGAAAAGCCATGAGTGGGTTAAAGACAACGGCGATGGCACTGTCACTATGGGGATCACTGATCATGCCCAAGAACTGCTTGGTGATGTCGTGTTTGTCGATCTACCCGAGGTTGGCGACAGTACTGAACAAGGTGAGAGCTTCTCTTTGGTGGAATCAGTGAAAGCCGCGTCTGATATCTATGCCCCCGTAGATGGTGAAGTCGTCGCTATCAATGAAGATTTGGAAGATAGTCCAGAGCTGGTCAACGAAGCACCCTTTGAAGGTGGATGGATTGCCAAAATTAAGCTGGCTGACGATACCAATTTGGATCACTTGATGGATGCAGACGCGTACGCGGCAACGATTGAAGACTAATTCAGGACGAATACCATGACGCAAACTCGTTTACTCGATAGCCTAGTGGCCGATAATGATTTTATCGCGCGCCACAATGGTCCCGATACCAATCAGCAAAATGCGATGCTGGCGGCGATTAATGCCACCAGCCTTGAGCACTTAATTGAAGAAACTGTCCCTGCTGACATTCGCTTGCCAAAACCGCTAAACCTGAGTGCGCCCAAAAGCGAAACCCAGATGCTGGCCGAACTTAGCAACATTGCCGCGCAAAACACCATTAAGCGCAGCCTGATCGGTCAAGGCTACTACCACACGCATACTCCCCCCCCTATTTTACGCAATGTGTTGGAAAACCCAGGCTGGTACACGGCTTATACCCCTTATCAGCCCGAGATCTCACAAGGCCGGTTAGAATCGTTGCTGAACTTCCAGCAGATGGTGATGGACCTAACGGGGATGGATTTGGCGAACGCGTCACTGCTCGACGAAGCTACCGCAGCCGCGGAAGCCATGACGCTGTGTAAGCGTGGCGGCAAGCACAAAGGCAACGCCTTTTTTGTTGCCAGCGATGTGCACCCACAAACCTTGGATGTGATTAAAACGCGCGCCAACTTCCTCGGCTATGACATCGTTGTTGATGACACCGACAAACTGAACCAGCACGATGTATTTGGCGCCCTGCTCCAGTACCCGGGCACTACCGGTGAAGTGCGCGATCTCAGCGCGCTTATCGCGGAAGCGCAAAGCAAGAAGACCTTGGTCGCCGTCGCCACCGATCTGCTTTCACTCACCTTGCTTAAAGCGCCGGGTGAAATGGGCGCGGATGTGGTGATTGGCTCAGCACAACGCTTTGGTGTACCTATGGGTTACGGTGGCCCACACGCCGCCTTTATGGCCACGCGTGACAAGCTCAAGCGCACCATGCCAGGCCGTGTGATTGGCGTATCGGTCGATAGCAAAGGCAACCAAGCCCTGCGCATGGCGATGCAAACGCGCGAGCAACATATTCGCCGTGAAAAAGCGACCTCCAATATTTGTACCGCCCAAGCGTTGCTCGCCAACATGGCTGCTTTTTATGCGGTATATCACGGTCCAGAAGGCCTAAAGAAAATTGCCCGCCGTGTGCATCATCTCACCGCGTTGTTTGCCAAATCGTTACAAGCGGCGGGATTGAGCCTTACTCACGACAGCTTCTTTGATACCGTCACGCTCAACACAGGCGAGCAAACCGATGCCTTGTATCAACAAGCGCAGGACGCCGGTTTTAATCTGCGTAAACTGGATGGCCAGCTCGGCGTGAGCTTTGATGAAGCGAGCACGCTAGCAGAAGTCAATCAATTACTTACCGCGCTTACCGGTCAAGGCAATGCGGAAGCCTTGGCGAGCGATATTGAAGCCGATGAATTTGCCGCAATCCCTGCCGCATGCCGCCGTAGTAGCGCGTACCTGACGCACCCAGTCTTTAACCGCTATCACAGTGAAACCAAGCTGATGCGCTATATGAAGGCGTTGGAAAACAAAGACTTCTCCCTTACCCACGGTATGATCCCGCTGGGCAGCTGTACCATGAAGCTAAACGCCGCGGCCGAGATGATCCCCGTCACCTGGCCAGAGTTTGGCGCCCTGCACCCGTTTGTGCCATTGGAGCAGGCCAAAGGCTATCAAACACTGGGTAAATCACTGCGTGACATGCTGTGTGAAATCACCGGCTACGACGAGATCTCCATGCAGCCGAACTCAGGCGCGCAAGGGGAGTATGCCGGCTTAATCGCGATTCAGCGCTACCATGAAAGTCGTGGTGACAGTCACCGCAACGTGTGCTTGATCCCAAGCTCCGCGCACGGCACCAATCCTGCCTCCGCGGCCATGGTCTCAATGAAAGTGGTTGTCGTTGGCTGTGATAACGACGGCAACATCGACATTGACGATCTGAAAGCCAAGATCGAAAAACACCGCGATGCGCTCTCATGCATTATGATCACCTACCCATCGACACATGGTGTGTACGAAGAAACCGTGCAGCAAGTGTGCGAGCTGGTGCACGAGGCTGGCGGCCAAGTTTACTTGGATGGCGCCAACATGAATGCGCAAGTAGGGCTGACCACGCCGGGCTACATTGGCTCAGACGTCTCGCATCTCAACCTGCATAAAACCTTCTGTATTCCCCACGGTGGCGGCGGCCCGGGCATGGGACCGATTGGCGTGAAATCGCACCTTGCGCCTTTCCTTCCCGGCCATGTCGAGCAAGGTGACGAATTTGCCGTCTCGGCTGCACCTATGGGTAGCGCCTCGATTCTTCCTATTTCATGGGCGTACATCGCCATGATGGGTGAACAAGGCCTGACGCGCGCGACCGAGTTGGCGATTCTCAGTGCCAACTATGTGATGGAGCGTTTGCGTCCCTACTACCCCGTGCTTTATCGCGGCAAAAACGGACGCATTGCGCACGAATGTATTATCGACATTCGCCCGCTCAAAGAGGCATCCGGCATCAGCGAAGAAGACATTGCCAAACGCTTGATGGATTATGGCTTCCACGCGCCGACCATGTCGTTCCCGGTCGCGGGCACCCTAATGGTTGAGCCGACCGAAAGTGAAAGCCAAGAGGAATTGGATCGCTTCTGTGATGCCATGATTGCTATCCGCGAGGAAATTGCCAAGGTGCAAGACGGTGAGTGGACGCTGGAAGACAACCCATTGGTCAATGCACCCCACACCCAAGCGGATCTAATGGCTGACGAATGGTCTCACGCCTATTCACGTGAGTTGGCTTGCTTCCCATCTGCCCATAACAAGGCAAGCAAATACTGGCCATCAGTCAACCGTGTCGATAACGTCTACGGTGACCGCAACCTGATTTGCTCTTGCCCTAGCATTGAAAGCTATATGGATGAGTAATCGACTCCGCTTTCGGCAATAGTGATGTTAAAGGCGAGCCGCTCGGTTCGCCTTTGTTATTGTTGAGTGCTATCCATCATTGGGGTTCAACAACCTATAGTGGCAGCCTCGTCTAATATCGCTCTCCGCAACACCTCACTCAGCGAAATTTTCCCCCGCCTTATACTTGTAGGCTAAAATGAAGGCAATCCGCCATGGTACTGGGAGTGATTAGGCTTTGCTGAATTTATGTCGACGTCCTACTGTACGCTTGCTATTGATGGTACTGCTGTTCGGAATGACCGGAATGGTTCATGCTACTACGTCAACCGTACGTTTAGTCACGCAAGAATATCCACCTTATATTCAAACAGCGGATGGTTCAGTGGATGGTGTAGCGGTGCGGGTGGTCAGTCGAGCCTTCGCAAAGCTGGGCTACGATGTCGAGATTGAAGTGCTGCCATGGGCGCGAGCACTCTATAAAGTCCGCACCGGCCTAGCGGACGGTATATTCACCATTTTCAAAACGTCAGAGCGTGAAACCTTTCTCGATTATTCTCAGCAGGTATTATTTCAACAAGAGATCCGAGTAGTTCACCGCTCCAATGTCAGAATCTTTGAAGACGCCATTCAATCGTTCGATTTTGGCGCTTACTCCTCCGTCTGCGTGATCAACCAATTCAGTTACGGCAGCCGAATAGATACTGCCTTGGCACAAAATCAATTCGATCAGGTTTTGCGTCTAACGCTTGCACCACAGTGCCTTCGGATGTTGGAAAGTGGCCGCGCACGCTTGTGGATCAGCAACTATTTTGGGGCACGCGCCCTGATTAACCAGCTCAATATGAAGGATATGGTCACGATCAATCCTCATCCTATCGAAGATACCCCCAGTTACATTGCGTTTTCTAAAGCAAAAGAACTCTCAACTCTGCGTGACCAATTTGATCACGCATTAGCAGACATGAAAGCGACCGGAGAATATCAAGCCATCGTTGATGACTTTTTTAATGATTAATCGCTGACATTCCTGCACAAGGTTTTAGAAGCGGATGAAAAACGCTTAACCGATTGTTCTCCAAGCACCGCTGCACTCTGTACAATCTGAAAAGGCAGTTTTAAGACACACTATGAAATCTATCTCTCTCGGAGGATCTTGCCGTCGACCAACACTGCACCGTTGCTGAAACCGCGGCCGGCTTTAGTTGGCCACTACATTAATAGATGTAGCCTTTCAGATCGTAGCGTCTTGATCTAATTCCATCAATTAAGCAACAATGCCAGCAAAACTTTAGATGTCGCATACCCGATTTGACTATAATGCCATCACCTACTATACATAATAAGGAAAAATTTATTAAGGCATCGTAGATTAACTAATGAAAATATTATTATTTCTGGCGATCTTTTTTTATTCCTTAAGTGCGTTATCTAAAACCATCATAGTTGCCGGTGACGAATGGTACCCAATGAATGGAGACCCAAAAGCGGATAACCCTGGTTTTATGATAGAAATCGCTGAATTGGCATTGAAAGATAAAGGATTAACGCTTGAGTATCGAATTATGCCTTGGGAAAGAGCTATTAAAAGTGCGAGGGCGAATAGTATTCATTGTATCGTCGGCGCTGGGGATTTAGATGCTCCTGGTTTTGTTTTTGGTAAAGAACCATACGGTCTATTTCAAGCCGCATTTTATAAAAATAGAGATGATGATTTCCAATATATTGATTTATCCTCTTTATCGAATCAGAGAGTTGGAACCATATTGGGATATTACTATGATGAAGAAGTAGATGCTTGGCTTGATAGAAATAGTGTGCCCTTAGCGGGGAATGATGCTCTAGAAAAAAACATAAGAAAACTTTTAGCAAAAAGAATCGACTTGATTATAGAGTCTACCGTAGTGATGGGCAGCAAATTAAAGGAAATGAATCTTACTGATAGTATCGTGCCAGCTGGTTTACTTGGTGAAGCATACTTATATATTGCCTGTGGTCCAAATAACCCTGATTCAAAAGATATTGTACAAGCATTAGACGATGGAATTAAATTATTGCGTAAAAACGGCGAGCTAGATGAGATCTTATCTAGATACGGTGTTCAAGACTGGAAATAAGTTATTCCCTGAATTTAGATAATAAATAGTGATGTTAATGGCGAGCCGCTCGGTTCGCCTTTTTTATTGCTCTATATATCCACTATTGCGATTCAACAGCCTGCAATGCCAGCCTTGGCTAAAACCGCCCTCCGTAATATCTCGCTCAGCAAAATTTTCTCCCGTCTTACTGCTCGCTGGCTAAACTTAAGGCAATGCACCCGTTTACTGAGAGTGATTAAGCCTTGCTGAGTTTATGTCGACGCCCTGTTGTACGCGTGCTGTTGATGGGACTGCTGTTGGGAATGGCCGGAACGGTCAATGCCGCTACGGCAACCGTGCGGTTAGTCACGTTAGAATACCCTCCCTATATTCAAACCTCGGATAGCTCACTGGATGGTGTGGCGGTGCGGGTGGTCAGTAGAACCTTCGCCAAGCTGGGCTATGACGTCGAGATTGAAGTGCTGCCATGGGCCCGAGCACTCTATCAAGTCCGAACCGGCTTAGCGGATGGTATATTCACCATATTCAAAACGTCAGAGCGCGAAGCCTTTCTCGATTACTCTGAGCAGATTTTATTTCAGCAAGGGATCCGATTTGTTCATCGCCCCGATGTCAGTATCTCTGAAGACGCTATTCAATCGTTCAATTTTAGCGCTTACTCCGTCTGCGTGATCAATCAAGTCAGCTACGGCAGCCGAATGGATACTGCCTTGGCACAAAATCAATTCGATCAGGTTTTCCGCCTGACTCGCGCGCCACAATGTCTTCGGATGTTGGAAAGTGGCCGAGCACGCTTGTGGCTCAGCAACCATTTTGGTGCACGCGCGCTGATTAACCAGCTTAATATGAAGGGTATTGTCGAGATCAACCCCCACCCGATTGAAGACACCCCCAGTTACATTGCCTTTTCTAAAATGCGTGAGCTATCGACCCTACGCGACCAATTTGATCATGCATTAGCAGATATGAAAGCCACCGGAGAGTACCAAGCGATCATTGACGACTTTTTTAATGATTAATCGCTGACATTCCTGCAGAAGGTTTTAAAAGCGGCTGACATACGCTTGACAGATTGTTCTGCTGACATCGCTACATTCTGTGCCATCTGAACAAGCAGTTTTAAGGCACACTATGAAACCTATCGCTCTCGGTCTCCTACTTGCAGTGAGTCTCACGGCTCAAGCGATGGCGAAAGAAAAAACCAATATCTCGGCAGGACTTGCCGTTGACCAACAACTGAGCGCAGTCCTAGAAGTCGACGATCAATACCGTTTTACCCTCGGCAATGGCGGCACCGCATTTGATTACCTTTTTCAACACGGCACTTTTGATAATCCCGATATCCCGGTTGATTGGTATGTGGGCGCCGGTGGCTGGGCCGAGTGGGATGACGACTATGGCGTGCGTTTGCCGATTGGACTCGATTGGGCCATCAACAAACAGATCAGTGCTTATGGCCAAGTGCACCCAGAGGTCAATTTCCACGGCGGCCCAGAATTGCAACTTGGTGGCGCACTGGGCGTAACCTACTCGTTTTAGATAAGCCTATTCTCATCACACCAAGCCATGCACATCGGCGAGCCTTATCAAGGCTCGCCCTCTTTTACGAATGATGTCTCATTCAGCTATTGCATCCGGCATGAAGAAAATATGTCATTATCGGGCTGATAGACACGTGTTTCTATGTCCATCACGCCAAGTAACGAATGAAAGATATTATCGTGAGAGTAATGGCCTGTATTCATCGCCTTTTCGCGTAAACACGAGGCGTTGATAGACTTGGCTTGCTTAAAACCATCGGAGAGCCATACCATCAACGGTACTTTCTTCTGGTAATCAGGGGCAAAGCGATAGGGAAGGCCATGCAAGTAAACGCCATTTTCACCCAATGATTCACCATGATCAGAGACGTACATCATCGCGGTATTATACTCATCACTTTTATCTTTAAGTGTTTCAATCACTTTGCTCAACACATAGTCCGTATAACGGATGGTGTTATCGTAGCTGTTGATGATAGTTTCTCTTTCACAGTTTTCGATATCTGAGCGCGCACAGTCAGGTTGAAAATACGCCATGTCTTTAGGGTAACGCTGAAAGTACGTTGGACCATGACTACCAATCAGATGCAAGAATATAATTCGATTGCCTTGCATTTCATCGATATCGTTATTGATGTGTTCAATCAGGGCCATGTCGTAACATGTGCTTCCGTTACAAAATGCGTCTTTTCTTCGTCTATCGATTTCTATTTTTTTGACATGTTTAGCTACCCCTTTATCACCGCCATTATTTTCTTTCCATAAGATATCGACCCCTGCTCGTTGCAATATATCCAAAGCATTGTCTTGGTTTTCTGCGCGATGACGATCAAAGTCTTGTCGAGGCAATAGCGAAAACATACAAGGAACCGAAACCGCTGTTGCTGTACCACACGAGGTGACATCACGGAAGGAAATCACATCCTGCCCAGCGGTATACGGATTAGTTGGCCTATCATAACCGTTGGCCTGATAGTTCTGAGTCCGTGCAGTTTCACCGACCACGAAAATGAATACGCTAGGTTTATCCAAGGACTGATCAATCGCCCGTTCTGATTGTGTCGCATCGTCGCCCAGCTTTACGTAAGGTATCGGCGACGAAAAGTATTGCTCTTTCACATAACCAGAGAGACTGTAGACATATTGTGTCGGTATAATCAGTTTTCTAAGGTAGCTATTATTTCTTCCTACGGATGCATAGTCTTGATAATAAAAAACAAATATAATCGCCAGCGCGATTAGCGATACAGTGATAGATATAAGCTTATCCCGTAATAGCGGAAGCCACATTTTCCCGGCTGGCTGAATGGTACAGCGCATTATAAAGATAACGGGAGCCACACCAATGGCTAACACCCAGATAAGTGCATAGAAACTTAAATACGCCCTTGCCTCTCCGGTATCGGTTTCTACAATATTGGTTATCATATCAACATCAAACATGACTCCGTAATTGTATTCTGCATAGCAAACAATACTGGATAAAAGCACTAAGACAATAAAAAATGGCTTGGTAATCTTTGGCCAAGAAAATAATGAGAACACAATATTTAAAGCAAAGAATAAGAACAGAGGGATAGAAATAACAAAGCCGGTCTTCACCTCTTCAAGCGATGAAAAAATACTTTGCAACTCTTTATAAAAGGGAACATTTATCACGACGGAAAAGTAGATTGCGACCAACGTGGTAAACATTGTTATGCTTATTCCGCTTGTATGATTCTGACTTTTTATCATTTAATATTCACCACACATGACACCCACACAAACAGGGTGAGAACAATTGAAAAAAGCACGGCAGATGAGCCAATATCTTTCGCTTTCTTACTATATGCGTGCCACTCATCCCCAATACGGTCTATCGCAGCTTCGATGGCGGAGTTCAATAACTCAACAATAAGGACAAGCCCTAAACTCCCTATCATTAAAATGCGTTCGATCGATGTAACTGGAATAAAATAGGCTGTAATCATAAGAACAAAAGCCATCACACACTCTTGCCTGAATTCCGCTTCAGACTTCCACGCCGACTTTAACCCCATCACTGAATAACCGGTCGCATCTATCATTCGATAAATGCCGGTCTTCCCTGGTTTCATATTATTTTTACTATCTGGCTATTTGAGGAGTGATTGAATATATAGAAATAGACTTAAACACTCTGTCCATACTTTGTATGGCTGTGTCATCGTTTGTCGGTCATAGGGAAACGTGGTGAGCAAGATGAGTAATATCCCGCCACCTAAATAAACGGGCAAGATATCTATTTATTTAGTCAGGTTCATTCCACGATAAAAAGTGGATACGATAAGTACTAATGCACAGTCGCTGTCATCCAATCAAGAGGTTAGGTCGTAGTGATACCCGTAACCCTCAAATAAGGACACGACATGCTCTCATTTTTAAAGCCAAATCCGGTTAAAAAGCTTAAAAAACAGTATGAAGCTAAGCAGCAACAAGCCTTTCAGGCGCAGCGCAACGGCGATATCCGTGGCTATTCACTGCTTACCGAAGAAGCGGAAAAGATTGACCAACAAATCAAAGAATTGGAAAACAACGCTTAGCCATTTGAGACATGGCTAAATTGCCGTTTTACCAAGCGCTGGTACAGCGGGCAGCGTGCCAGCAAGTCGGTATGGCTGCCTACATCAACAAGCTTACCTTGATCCATGACGACAATGCGGTCAGCGTGCTGAATGGTCGATAAGCGGTGGGCGATAATCAGGGTAGTGCGGTCCCGCATTAAAGCCGCCAAGCCTTGCTGCACCGCATGCTCACTTTCGCTATCAAGGGCACTGGTCGCTTCATCGAGCAATAAAATCCGTGGGTCCTTAAGAATTGCGCGGGCAATCGCAATTCGCTGTCGTTGGCCGCCCGAAAGCCGCACGCCTCGCTCACCTAAAAAGCTGTGATAACCATCCGGTAATTGCTGAATAAAGGCATCAGCGTGCGCTTGAATGGCTGCCTCTTTCACGGCTTGCTCACTGGCATCTGGCCTGCCGTAGCGGATGTTACCTATCACATCATCGCTGAACAGGGCAGGTTGTTGTGGCACCAGAGCCATTTGTTGGCGCAACGCTTGCGGGGACAAGCTACGGATATCTTGTCCGCCCAACATAACCGCGCCTAACTGCGGATCGTAGAAGCGTTGCAATAACTCAAATACGGTGGTTTTCCCCGCTCCCGACGGCCCAACTAACGCCACAACTTCACCGGGCTGAATAGCAAGGTTCAGCGTATCAATCGCCGGTTGATGGGGCCGCGTGGGATAATGAAAATGCACCGCTTCAAAGCGAATATCATTGCTCAGTGATTGGGCATCGACACTCGGTGAGGTAGAAGGAGTGCGAATATGGCTTTGCACGTGCAACAGTTCCACCAAGCGCTCCGTCGCGCCTGCCGCGCGCTGCAACTCCCCCATCACTTCCGACAAGGTAGCCATCGAAGAGGCAACCATGATGGCGAAAAATACAAAGGCGCCCAAATCGCCTGCTGACATGCTGCCTTGAATCACATCGCGACCGCCGACCCATAACATGCCAGTAATGGCGCTGAACACAATCACGATCACGCCAGAAATAAGAATGGCTCGTTGTTTCACGCGCTCGCGTCCGATCTGATAGGCGCGCTCCACTTCTTGCCCAAATGCGGCTTTGGCGTGATCTTCTACTGCGAAGCTTTGCACGGTTTTAATATTGGTGATGGCTTCACCGGCATAGCTGCCTACATCCGCCATCGAATCTTGGCTTTGCCGCGACAACGCCCGCACACGACGGCCATAGATAAGTATTGGCACCAAAATAAAAGGCACGGAGGCCAGCACAATCAAGGTCAGTTTAATATTGGTGGCAAACAGCATGATGATGGCGCCCACACACATCAGCGCACTGCGCATCGCCATGGAAAAGGAAGAGCCGATGATGTTTTGCAGCAAGCTGGTATCTGTGGTGATCCGCGACATGATCTCGCCACTCCCGTGGGTTTCAAAATAGCTCGGATGCAGGCCAATCACATGATCAAACACTGCTTGGCGAATATCGGCACTGACCCGTTCACCTACCGATGACACCAGATAGAAGCGGAAGAAGGTACCGATCGCGATTAATACCGTGATCAGCAAAATAAACTGTACCGCGTTCCCCAGCTCAACCAGTGATTGCTGCGCAAAGCCTTGGTCGATCAAAAGCCGAACGCCATGTCCAACCGACAGCGTTAGTGATGCAGTAAACACTAAGGCAAGCAACGCGGCACTCACTTGCCAGCGATAAGGACGAATAAACGCAATCAGCTCCCACAAAACGGTCAGATTTTTACTGTTGCGACTTGAAGCAGATGGTGTCGAGGCAGAGTGTGTTGAAGCGGAATTGGCCATAAGCTCTACTTAGTGCGGTCCTTGCACATTTAGGGGCGGGTAAGCAGGATCATTAACTCGCGATTGTCGTTGATAAGCGCATCGATGGTGCATGCATCCAACTCCTTTAAAAAGGCTTGCTTGGCTTTCGCTAAGCGATCTTTTAATCGGCACGCTGGAGTGATATGACAAAACTCAACCGAGCAATTGACGAGTTCCAACGGTTCAAGATCGCGTACGACTTGCCCCACCGTGATCGCGGTCGGCGCTTGCAGTAGACGAATCCCCCCGTTCTTTCCGCGCACCGTTTGAATGTACCCCAACTGCCCTAAACGGTTGATGACTTTCACCATATGATTGCGCGACACACCAAACAAGCGTGTCACCTCGGTAATGTTGGTGAGCTCACCCTCTGGCAAGGAGGCCAGAAAAATCAACGTGCGAAGTCCATAATCTGTAAAGCTGGTTAGTTGCATATGTGCCTCTTGCTTCTCCGCCAAATTGTAAGTCTTCTATTGATTAAAAGATACATTTGAGATACAACTTAAAACATGCATTGAACATACATGTTTAGAGAGACGCTAATGTTAAGCCAACAAACCATTGATATTGTTAAATCAACTGCCCCTGTGCTCGCCGAAACTGGTCCGACGCTGACGACCCACTTTTACCAACGGCTGTTCCACCATCACCCCGAGTTAAAGGACATTTTTAACCTCCGCCATCAGCAAAATGGCGATCAGCGGGAAGCACTGTTTAACGCGATTTGTGCCTATGCACAGAACATTGACAACTTGCCTGCTTTATTGGGTGCGGTAGAGAAGATTGCTCACAAACATACCAGCCTGCTGGTCCAAGCTGAGCACTATCCGATTGTCGGTCAGCATTTATTGGCCACCATTGATGAGCTACTTTCGCCGGGGCAAGCCGTGCTCGATGCGTGGGCTGAAGCCTATCAAGTGCTCGCGGATGTATTTATCGCCAAAGAGCAGCAGCTTTATGACGATAGCCACGCCCAAATCGGTGGCTGGCAAGGGCAGCGAGCATTTACGTTGATTGAAAAACGCCCCGAGAGTGAACAAGTCACCAGTTTTGTGTTTGCCCCTCAAGACGGTCAGCCCGTCGCGCCTTTTACGGCCGGGCAATACATTGGCATTGTCGTGAATCATACCGGCTTTGAACATCAAGAAATTCGCCAATACAGTTTGTCACATGCGCCTAACGGCCAGCATTATCAGATCTCAGTAAAACGGGAGCCACAAGGTCAGGTCTCCAATTACTTACATGATGAGTTGGCCGTTGGAGGCACTGTGATGCTCACGCCACCGGCCGGCGATCTCAAACTGAACGTGGATCAAGATGCACCCGTGGTATTAATTTCTGGCGGGGTGGGCGTAACGCCAATGATGGCGATGCTGGAAAGCCTGACCGAACATGACGCGCCCGTCACTTGGCTGCATGCGACCGAGAACGGCAAACTGCATGCTTTCAATCATTCTGTCCGCACCCTCGTGCGTCAGCACGCGCATATTCAGACGCACATTTGGTATAACCAACCTCAACCCGAGGATACGCTTGGACAAGACTTTGATCATACCGGATGGATGGATCTCACTGCGGTAAGCAATACGTTCAGCCCAGCCGCGGTACAGGTGTA
This sequence comes from Salinivibrio sp. IB574, assembly GCF_001996205.1. Lineage (NCBI taxonomy): Bacteria > Pseudomonadati > Pseudomonadota > Gammaproteobacteria > Vibrionales > Vibrionaceae > Salinivibrio > Salinivibrio sp. IB574. The sequence continues at coordinate 72,426 of NZ_MUFN01000004.1, forward strand.
TCTCTGCGGCCCAGTTGGCTTTATGCGCCATATTCAAGCGCAACTTCGCGAGCTTGGCGTGCCTGACGAACAGTTCCATTATGAGTGCTTTGGGCCACATAAAACCTTGTAGTGCGTTTTTTTCTATTTTTGGGTGGCTACCCCCAAGTTTATTGGGTGTAGTTGAAATTATACAAAACAATCAATAGAATCGTCAGACCAAATTTTTGGCGTCGCTCTGTCTATTATTCTCACATTTGAGAACGAAGACGGGGAGAGAAATGCTGAATACCAACATTTTTTAATCAAAAGGATTACCATGAAAAAACTAATTGCAATCGCTGCTCTTGCGACTCTTCCTCTTTCTGGCGCTGCAATGGCAGACTCTGATATCGGTTGTGGTCTGGGTACAATGGTATTTGATGGCCAACAAGGCAAAGTTTACAAAGTTCTCGGCGCCACCACTAACGGTACTTCAGGTAACCAAACCTTTGGTATTACCTTTGGTACATTGGGCTGTGACGGTACTGGCACCATTGATTCACAGCAGAAACTAGCTATGTTCATCGACGGAAATATGGACAACCTAGCTCGTGATATCGCACGTGGTGAAGGTGAAACCTTGGCAACGCTTTCTGAAGTATGGGGCATCAAAGATGCAGACAAAGCAGCATTTAACGACGTTGCTAAGCAAAACTTTGCGTCTATCGTGACCTCAGAGCAAGTAACTTCACAGGAAGTACTGACCAACCTAAACACGGTTGTTGCTCAAAATGAGCAGCTTGCAGCGTATAAAATCTAAGTGATGAAACGCTGATAATATCCTCTCCAACTTGGTCAGGATAGAGTACGAAAGTGCCCTACTCGGGCACTTTCATGTTTTCATATATAACTCGTTGTACTGATATGAGACTTCTCAACGCTTTCGCCTCTCTATCTTCCTCTATTAGTCTCATTATTCTCTGTTTGTTTAGCGCGCCTACGTTTGCCGAGAAAAGTGACTTTGACATTCCCAATTTAGCTAAGCACACGTATTGGCTTAAACTTGGTCACTATTTACCCCAAACATTTTCTGGTTATGAGAGTACGATCGATTCTCAAACCTTCTTCCTTTCTCCTCACGGAAAGACGGAGCCAAAACAAGAGCTCACGGCGACCATTGACGCGCTTTATCATGCCGACACGGCTGTGGCACAGGCTACACGGTGCCGTTATCCAGCACGATATACGTGGCTCGAGTCTCAAGCAGGGCGTACTGCCATACTCGATTGCCCCGAACTTGAGCGCTGGAAAAAGGTGCTTGACCCCGAGGCCATGACGTTAGTGTTCCCGACAGCATTTATGAATAACCCGTCATCCATGTTCGGCCACACCCTAGTACGAATTGATGCTAAGGATCAGACCCGCAACAAAGAATTAGTCGCCTTCGCCGTCAACTTTGCTGCCGAACCAAGCGAAAACGATAACGCTGCTTTGTATGCCGCAAAAGGCTTGTTTGGCGCCTATCCGGGACAGTTTACCGTCATGCCTTATTACCGTAAGGTCCGAGAGTACAATGACATTGAGTCTCGCGATATTTGGGAGTATGCTCTCAAGCTCTCCGAACAAGAGGTTAACCGGGTACTCCTGCACTTATGGGAAATGCAACGCGCAACCTTCGATTACTACTTTCTCGATGAAAACTGCTCATACCAACTGCTCGCCTTGCTACAGCTGGCTCGCGAAGAGTTGCAATTAGTCAATGATTTCCCTTTTCAAGCGATTCCTTCAGATACGGTTAAAACGCTCGCCAATAATGATTTGATTGAAACGCCCAACTTCCGCGCGTCATTTGGCACCCGGTTGTTAAATATGTCGCAGCAAACGTCTCCAATCGTGTTTGCAGCAGCACAAAAAGCAAAAAATGGCGATTTTCCCGACCACCAGCAATATAGTGCGGACCAGCTGGCGGCAATTTACGAATTTGCGTACGAATGGCTCAACTTCGATTTCTATGATCAAGGGCTTCCTCGAGACCCTTATGCACAGCGTCTTACTCAGCTACTCGCACTAAGGAGCCAAGTCAGCGCCGTCTCTCCATTTGAACCCGTCGCTAATACCAGTGTCGCACCGAATAGAGGACACGGATCTGCACGCGTTGGAATTGGCGCAAGGGCATCGAGGTATCGTCCAGATGCGTTAACACTCGAATGGCGCGCTGCTTATCATGATTTATTGGATCCTCAAGATGGCTTTGTCCCTGGCGCGCAAATCAGTTTTGTCGATGTGGCAGTGAGTCATGATGAAGACGGCGAGACACAATTGGATAAGCTCTATCTGATCGATGCCATGACAATCGCCCCCAAAAAGCCGGTTTTTTCTAGCCTGTCGTGGAATATCCGCGCGGGTTTTGATCGTCTACCCACTGCGCGAGAGCCGTCCAGTCGTTGGTTTGCACAAGGCGGTATAGGTCAGTCTTGGGGCGAGGCCGATGGTCTCCATGCTTACGCTCTGTGGTCCACGGCACTCTCGCATGGCGATGCCAGTGATGACCAACTAAATCTCTCAACAGGGATTGAATCTGGCTTGCTTTGGCAGCTTGCTGATGACCACCGCCTCGGTTTACAAGCCCAATACCTTCCCCTGCTTAATCGTGATTCACTGTCACATTCACAAGTGGATATGACATGGAACTGGCGTGTGACTTCAGATTGGTCCATCCGCAGTAAAGCACGCTATCAGCATTGGGACAGCGAAGAGATCAGTGGCCATATTACTAGCTACTTCTACTTCTAGCTTCATCGCTTACCGTTTTCTCCATGATCATTCAGCTTTTTAGAACAAGATGCTCAATATTACGCCGTGTTCGCACGGCGTTTTTGTTTCTACACTGCAGCTATTGTTCAGCGTCACCGCTGTTCAACATCGAATCAGTGAGGAGAAACATTATGATTACCGTCCGTCATGCCAGCGATCGCGGTCAAGCCAACTTTGGCTGGCTACAAAGCCGCCATACTTTTTCATTTGGTAGCTATTACGATCCCCAACATATGGGCTTCTCTGCACTGCGTGTGATCAATGATGATATCGTSTCGCCCGCCGCAGGCTTTGATACCCACGGACACCGTGATATGGAAATCATCAGTCTGGTGCTGGAAGGGGAAATCGAACACAAAGACAGCCAAGGCAACCGACAAACCTTGCCCGCTGGCGAGTTCCAGCTGATGTCGGCGGGGCGCGGTATTTATCATAGTGAGTATAATGCCTCGTCAACCCAAGCCTTGCGCTTTCTGCAAATCTGGATTGAGCCCAATGAGCAAGGCGGAGAGCCGGGCTATCAGCAAAAAGATTTTGGTAAGCAGGCTGGCTTTACCGTTATCGCTACCCCAACAGGGGAAGATGGCACCTTACACATCAAACAAGATGCGCGTTTGCTACAGCTTATTCTACCGCCCAGTGAATCGGTCACCTTGCCATTGGAGGCTGGACGCCATGCCTATGTGCATCAGGTCGCGGGCACGCTCGACGTTGAAACGACATCTCTGGCCCCCGGTGATGGCGCAAAAATTGAAGATATCCCTCATGTAACCTTCAGTAATAAGAGCAATGAAACCAGCCAAGCACTGGTATTTGATCTCCCCTAACACACGGATTCAGCCGCTCTGGCCTGCCGGCCTATTTGCGCCGCAGGCCTTATTCTGTGTACACTGCGCCCTTTCTTCATGCATGAGAGGTTGAATGCTCACTCTATCGAATAAGGTGGCGATTCCCGACAATGAAATTGAGCTCACGGCCATCCGCGCCGCAGGGAAAGGCGGGCAAAACGTCAACAAAGTATCGAGCGCCATTCATCTACGCTTTGATATCCAAGCCTCGTCACTGCCTGATGCGTACAAAGCCAGATTAATGGCTCTGTCTGATTCGCGCATCTCCAAAGAGGGCATAGTGGTAATAAAAGCGCAAAACTATCGCACTCAAGAGCTAAACCGAGAGGATGCGCTAGAGCGCTTACAAGCGTTAATCAAAAGCGCGATGGTAGAGCAGAAAAAACGTAAACCCACCAAGCCTACCAAGGCCTCACAGCGACGCCGCGTGGATGCGAAAAAACGTAAGAGCCAAACCAAAGCCCTACGTGGCAAGGTGGCGCCTTAACCGTTTCACGCCACCACTTTATTCCGACCACCCGCTTTCGCCGCATACAAATTCGCATCCGCTTGACGGTTGATGTCTTGGACACCTTTGGATGCCTCATAATGCAGCGAGACCCCACCCATCTTGCGCGCATATCTAACCCCTTAGACGCCTTTTTGCTTGCTTATCCGACATGGGATTGCTCTAATGTTACAAGTAACATTTTCAGCTAGTGCATTGAGATGAAAGACAAAAGAAATCGCGCTACTTTACAAGATATTGCCGATCGCGTTGGGATGACCAAAATGACAGTCTCTCGCTATACGCGCAATCCTGAGTCAGTTGCACCCGCGACACGCGACAAAATTGCGGCGGTGATTGAAGAGTTGGGGTACATTCAAAATCGCGTCCCTGCGATGCTATCTAAATCATCAAGTAAAGCCATTGGTATTGTGCTCCCCTCGCTGTCTAACCAAGTCTTTGCTCATTTGGTACAAGGAATTGAACGCGTCACCAAAGCGCATGGCTACGACATTTTGATTACGCACGCCGGTTATAGCGAACAGGCCGAGGAAGAGAAAATTGCCTCTTTGCTGTCTTATCAAGTGGATGGTTTGATCCTCACTGAAACTAACCACACCCCACGTACGTTACAAATGCTAAAGACTGCCGCTGTTCCTGTGGTAGAGACAATGGAGCTTCCAGAAAAGCCAATTGATATGGCCGTTGGGCTTGATCATGGGCAAGCCGCTTATGATGCGGTTCAAGCGATGATCAATAAAGGGAAAACACAGGTCGTGTACTTGGCGGCTCGGTTAGATACCCGTACTCAGCTGCGGCAACAAGGGTACGAACGCGCGATGATACAGGCAGGACTCACCCCTCGCTGTATTGCCACCGAAGAGCATTCTTCATTTAGCTTGGGCGAAGCCTTACTTAACCAAACCTTGGCTCAGTATCCCAACTGTGACGGGCTGTTTTGTACCAATGATGATCTCGCCGTTGGTGCGTTACTCGCGTGTCATGCCAAAGGCATTGCTGTTCCGCAAATCCTCAGTATTGTTGGTTACAATGCGCTCGATATTGGCACTGTGGTCAGTCCTACACTGACGAGCGTCGCGACGCCGCGTGATTTGATTGGTGAGCGCGCTGCGACACTCTTGATTCAAGCGTTAAGCGGCGAAACTATCGCCGAAAAAATACAAGCTGTTCCTCACACCATCACAAGCGGCGGCAGCTTATAACCATCGCCGTTAACTAGGCGATCACGAGAATAAATAGCTCGCTCCCTCGTCAGCGCGTGATACCTGATGACGCGCCGCAGCAAACCAATCACGTCCCCACGTATGGCTCGCTTGAGGCGGCTCTGCTACGGGACGCTGAGATAAATCAGCATGGCAAGTCAACTCGCCAGCCTTCGCGTCCAATGTGATCAGATCGCCGTCTTGCACACGCGCCAATGCACCGCCATGCATGGCTTCAGGACAAACGTGCAACGCCGCAGGGACCTTGCCCGATGCGCCCGACAACCGACCATCTGTCACCAATGCGACCTGATAACCCATTTTTTGCACATTGCCAAGAATAGGCATGAGCTTATGCAGCTCTGGCATGCCATTCGCGGCGGGGCCATTAAAACGCACCACCACAATCACATCTTGGTTGAGCTCACCACGCTGATAAGCCTGCTCGACTTGGTGCTGACAATCAAACACCCGCGCGGGCGCACAAACCACACGATGCGCAGGATCCACGGCAGAGACTTTGATCACTGCATTACCCATATTGCCAGACAGCATGCGCAAACCACTGGTTGCACTGAAGTGTGAACCGGGCTGGGCGATGACCGCTGTATCGGTTGATGGGGTGGCAGTTTCCCAAACAAGCTGCCCCTGAACTAATCGTGGAGTGGTCAGTTGGTCACTAAACTGGCCGATAGCAGGCACAGTGTCCGTATGCAGTAACCCAAGCGAATGCAGATGCGCCATCAGCGTGGGCACGCTCCCTGCCGCCTCAAAGGCATTAATATCAGCGGGTCCATTGGGGTAGACCCGAGCCAGTAAGGGCACAACATGAGAAAGTGCATCCATATCTTCCCAGGTTAGGATGATGCCAGCGGCACGCGCCATCGCCACCAAGTGAATCGTATGGTTGGTGCTGCCGCCCGAGGCCAACAACGCGACCACACCGTTTACCACGCTTTTTTCGGTCACCACATCGGCGAGTGGTCGGTAATTCGCACTTCCCGCACATTGGGAAGCTAACGCTGTTGCCGCATAGCGGGTCAGCGCTTGGCGTAATGATGAGTTGGGGGCAACAAACGCCGCACCGGGAAGAATCAATCCCATGGCTTCAAGCACCAGTTGGTTGGTGTTGGCCGTGCCATAGAAGGTACAGGTTCCCGAGCTATGATAAGCTTGGCATTCCATGGTCAATAAAGCTTCTTTGCCAAGATTGCCTGCCGCATAGGCTTGGCGCACCGCGACTTTTTCTTCGTTACTTGTCCCCGAGGCCATCGGGCCGGAGGGTACAAATAAGGTCGGCAAATGGGCATAAGCGAGCGCTCCCATCAATTGCCCGGGGGCAATTTTATCACAGACGCCAAGCAGCAATGTTGCATCATATACGTTATGACTTAGCGATATCGCGGTTGCCTGAGCAATCACATCACGTGAAAACAAGGACATCTCCATTCCCGGCTGGCCCTGTGTGACACCATCACACATCGCGGGCACACAGCCTGCGACTTGCGCCGTGTGGCCCAAAGGTTGAAGCGCCGCTTTGATTTGTTCAGGGTAGTCAGCATAGGGCGCGTGCGCGCTAAGCATATCGTTATAGGCGCTGATAATCGCCACATTGGCGGTGGTCATATCCAGCATGTGTTGTTTATCTTGTTGACACGACGCCGCCACGGCGTGAGCCATGTTGCCGCAAGATAGGGTGGTGCGCGCTTTCCCTGTATCAGCTTGCTGTTGAGTCTGACGCAAAAACGCGGTGCGCGTCGGTTGGCTGCGCTGGCGTAACGCCTCTGTCACGGCCATTAAAGTCGGGTGTGTCATTTCCGATCCTCCATGGCTGCTAAGGCATGCACGGCACGTGTCACCACAGTATCAATGTCTGCATCAATAGCAACGCGGACAACATCAGGCTCATCGTCACCCGGCGCCTCCAACGTCGCAAACTGGCTATCCAGCATATGGGTTTTCATAAAATGCCCTTTGCGCGCTCTGAGTCTTGCGAGGATCAGCGCATAATCGCCGTCGAGAAACAAAAAAGTGACGTTCTGATTGCCCTCACGAATGAGATCGCGATAACGACGCTTCAAGGCAGAGCATACAATCACCCCATATTCTTGTTTGTGTTCGAGACTAAAAGCAGCGTCACGGATCCGGCATAGCCATGGCGTACGGTCATCATCATCAAGCGGCTGCCCACTTGCCATTTTCTCGATATTTGCCCGTGGATGCAGGTCATCACCATCGATGAATTTGGCCTTCAAGCGCGCTGCCAATTTCACGCCTAGGGTGCTTTTTCCCGAGCCACTGACGCCCATCACAATCACACTGCCAATTGCCATACCGACTCCTTAGCGAGATTTTAACCAGATCTCATTTTTGATAACGCATTCAATAATTGTCTTTATCTTAGTGTGGTTACCGGTAACATGTTACCGGTAACTATGAGATTTGTGAAGTTTGACACAAACATCCTGGTCGGAAGAGGTGAGCCATGGAACTACTCGCACAAAGCCCTGAACCCACTACCCTACTCTTGATAGCATTGGGCGCTATCGCACTGTTATTACTCCTAATAATGAAGCTGAAGGTGCATGCGTTTGCATCACTCACGCTAGTCAGTTTAGGTACTGCATTGGCCACAGGGATCCCTGTCGATAAGGTGGTACCAACCATGATGAGCGGCTTTGGCGGCACCCTAGCATCGGTCGCTTTACTGGTCGGGCTTGGCGCGATGATCGGGAAGATCCTCGAAGTCACCGGTGGTGCAAATGTGCTCGCCGATACCCTGATCGCTCGGTTTGGCGAAGCGCGTGCTCCCTTTGCACTCGGGATCGCCTCGTTACTGTTCGGTTTCCCTATCTTTTTTGACGCTGGGCTAATTGTGATGATGCCCATCATGTTTAGTGTCGCGAAACGCTTAGGTGGCTCCCCCATAAAGTATGCTCTTCCCGTCGCAGGCGCGTTTGCGGTTATGCATACCTTCGTTCCGCCACATCCCGGTCCGGTTGCTGCCTCCGATTTACTCGGCGCCGACATGGGTCTGCTTCTCGTCGTCGGGCTACTGGTTTCGCTCCCCACTTGGTATTTAGGGGGGTATTTATTTGGCTTGTATGCGGGTAAGAAATTCAATATCCCCCTCGCGAAAGCGTTTTTAAACACCGAAGTCATGTTTAAAAGCAAAAAGGATTACCCCGCCTTTTCAACTGTATTAATGATTTTATTGCTCCCAGTGCTGCTCATTTTCCTTGATACTGGCCTGAACGCGCTGAGCGTAGCGGGTATAGTCAACGGGGAGAGTGCTTGGGTCGGCTTTTTGCGTATGCTGGGTAAAACACCCGTTGCACTGCTCATCACCCTATTGACCTGTTTGCTAGTCTTCGGCCAAAAGCTGGGTAAGAGTAAAATGGAAAAGCTGTGCTCTGATTCGTTAGCGCCAATTTGTGCCGTCATTTTGGTGACCGGCGCCGGCGGCATGTTTGGGGGTGTCTTGCGCGCGAGCGGTATCGGTCAAGCACTTGCCACCATGCTATCAGACACGGGTATGCCAATCATTTTGGCCGCATTCGTGATTGCCACCTGCTTGCGCGTTGCACAAGGCTCCGCCACCGTCGCACTCACCACCACGGCCGCACTCATTGCGCCCACCGTGTCGCATACTGTGGGTTTATCTCAATTGGATTTATGTTTTATTGTCATTGCGATTGCAGGTGGAGCAACCGTTTTATCGCACTTCAACGACTCGGGCTTTTGGTTGGTGTCGCGCCTGCTCGAAATGGATGAAAAAACCACACTTAAAACTTGGACTGTGATGGAAACCCTGCTCGGAACCATCGCGTTTGTTATCGTAGCGCTGTTAAGCGTTTTACTGTAAGGGATCTTCATGACTGAACTGAATCAACGCCTTAAGGCGATACGCATCGTGCCGGTAATTGCGATTAATCATGCGGAAGATGCCGTACCGCTCGCCAAAACCTTGGTCGATAACGGCCTACCCTGCGCGGAAATTACTTTTCGTACTGATGCAGCCGCAAACGCTATCCGTCAAATGCGCGATGCGTATCCCGAGATGCTAATTGGTGCCGGAACAGTGCTTACTCCAGCGCAAGTCGACGCCGCGATAGATGCGGGAGCGGATTTTATTGTTAGCCCTGGACTGAATCCCATCACAGTCAAACATTGCCAGCAACGTGGTATTCCTATCATCCCTGGGATCAACAATCCCAGTTTAGTCGAGCAAGCCATGTCGCTTGGGCTGGATACCGTGAAGTTTTTCCCCGCGGAAGCGTCAGGCGGCATTGCCATGTTAAAAGCGCTCTCTGCGGTGTATCCCGTCAGTTTTATGCCAACCGGCGGCGTGAGTGAAGAGAATGTGAGCGATTATCTCGCTTTACCCAAAGTGCTGGCATGCGGTGGCACTTGGATGGTGCCCGCGACGCTCATTGATGCTAAAAAATGGGACGAGATTGCGCGTCTCGTCCAAGCCGTCGCAGCTTAAATAAACCGATGGCCCGCCRCGTTTGCGTGGGCCATCGCGCTTCCATTTCATCCTGTCTCTTTTCCTTCTGTGAATAGCGACACCAATAAACGCCAATCCTCTCCACCAAGTATTTATTTTGTTCATATACTGTTGATAGTGCATTCATCCATGTTGTGGTGAATCAGATTTTCTTAAGATAAGGATAGGATCTATGTGGAAGCCGGGTGCTTATTTGCTGTGGTCCCAGCGCGTCGTTTTCACGTTAGTCTTCTGTTTGGCCATCTTGTCGAGCCCAGCGTCCTTTGCGGCTCATAGCGACACAGAACAGGCAAAAAAGCCAACGCTAAAAGTGGCTAACTCTCATTCATGGCGGCCATTTTCGTACCTCGACCGCAACCAAGAGCCCAAAGGTATTTTGATTGATTTTTGGCAAGAGTTCGGTACCCGCAATGGCTATGATATTGAGTTTTTACTGACCGATTGGCAAACCTCCATTGACTTGGTGCGCTCTGGACAGGCCGATGTACACGCAGGCTTATTGCAGTCGCCAGAACGCCTCACATTCATGGATTTCGGCACGCCGCTTTTTGCCATCGACACACAGGTTTTTTTCAGTCAATCCATGATGGGCACATCCGCTGACTATGTGCTTGCTGGTGAAACAGATAATGTGATTGGCGTGGTAAAAGGTGGGTACGAGCAAGAGTTTATGGAAACGGCATTTCCTTTGGTTTCATTACGCCTTTTCCCCAACAACCAAGCAATGCTTGATGCGGCGTTATCCGGTGAGCTACAAGCTTTCGTCGCTGATTTACAAGTCGCGAATTATCATCTTTACACCACCACCAATCAAAATCTCTTTATTCCGGTTCGTCATCTTTACACCGAAACCCTTTATGCAGGGTTTGCCAAAGGCAATACGGCTTTGCTCAATCAAGTAAGTAATAAATTTAACTGGCTGGATGATGATACCAAACGCCAACTCCTCAACCGTTGGGTTTACTATGACGTTGAGACCGTTTATCCCGCTTACCTGTTTCCCACACTGATCACTCTCGGCGTCTTGATCGTGGTCAGTTATATTTTGCTGCTTAAACGTAATGTTCGCCAAAAAACGCGCGCGCTACAAATCGCTAATGGCCAGCTTCAAGAACAAGCCGTCACTGACTCATTGACACAGCTATATAACCGACGCTTTTTTTATCAGTGTTTAAAAGACAAACAAGGAGAGCCAAAAAACATGGCACTGATGGTCTTTGACATTGATGATTTCAAAGCCTTTAACGACGGATTTGGTCACGCACATGGTGACGAGGTGATCTGCTTTGTCGCAGAAACAGCCAAAAGTCTGCTGCCCAATGATGCAATCCTTGCACGTATTGGCGGTGAGGAATTTGGGATTCTTCATCCCTTTTCCAGTGCCGAACGAGCACTATCACAAGCGCGGTTATTGTGCGATGAAATTGCGCGACAAAGCCTCGCGCGCTTTAATCATCCCATGCCTGTGACGATCAGCCTAGGCGTGGCCTATTATCCTGATGGGCTCAGCGATAGCGAGATCGTCGCAGCAGATAAAGCTATGTACCAAGCCAAAAAGCAAGGCAAGCACTGCGCCGTACTCAATGTTATTTAACCGCAAAACTGGCTCTGATTAGCCGTTACGACGATTGTCCTCATACGGTGAGATAACGCTGCACGCAGTGAGCAAAAGGCGGCCACCTGTTTGTCGCCGCCGACGGGGTAACTAGTGATTTTTTTGCTCAGCGAGCCGAGACAATACACGTGTGAGTAAACGTATTCTGGGCTCCACCGAATCCAGTTGAAGGTATTCGTCGTCACTGTGGAAATTCGCCCCAACAGGCCCAAAACCATCCAAACTGGGGATCCCAATGGCAGCGGTATTATTCGCATCAGATCCGCCACCTACCGCTTTCCAATGAATTGGAACATCTTCATCAAAGGCAGCCGCTTCGACAAGCCCCATCAAGTGCTCTGTTTCAGGCGTCGGAACCATTGCCGGTTTGTAAGCTTCACGGACCAATTCAATGGTGACATCAGGCGTGTAAGGATGAGAGGCGCGGGCTTGAATGGCTTGATCGAGCGCATCATAGGCGGTGTTATCCCAAAACCGAATATCAACCAGTGCCGATGCATGCGCGGCCACAATATTTGCTCCCGTTCCGCCTTCAATCACGCCAGCATTAATACTGGTGCCGGCCTCAAGATCTTTCATACTATCGAGCGTCACCAGCCAGTGAGCCAACTCTGTGATCGCACTACGTCCTTTCTCTGGTTCATTCCCCGCGTGCGCCGCACGGCCTGATATGGCTATTTTATACCGTGCCATGCCTTTACGCGCTTTCACTAAACCACCATCAGCCCGTGCTGCCTCTGCCACCAGCACATAACGTGCATCACGTGCAACGGACGCCAGCCAGTCACTAGAATGTATTGAGCCCACTTCCTCATCGGGGTTCATACAAATGCAAATGCTGAGTGCATCACGTTCTGCTTGTGGTAATGCGCGCAATGCATACACGATATTCAACAAGCCCGATTTCATATCGGATACACCCGGGCCGTAGGCAAAGCCCTCTTCCACATGCATCGGACGCTCAGCCGCCGTCCCTTTTGGAAACACAGTATCCATATGGCCAATCATCATCACATCAATATGCGGATCGGTGGGCTGGTTTCGGATCTCTAATCCCACCCCTGCCTCACCACAATCGACACGCTTAATGTGCCAGCCTGTCATTTTTTCATACTTATCAGCCATCAAGGCTGCAATCACCTCAATGCCGTCGCGCTGGAACGTGCCACAGTCGACATTCACCAGAGGCGCTAACTCATCCAAGTAGCGTTGCAAAGAAAACATCATCATGCCTCCTAAAGTAAAAGATTCATTACCCACATCGCACCAAAAGCATTCAGAATCGAAATGCCAACCATGATGGGGATATAACGGCCTTCGGTACCAATCGGGCCCATTACTCGGCCGATGTATTGCACTTGTGAGCCCATTAAATAGATAGCGGGGACCAAAATCGCAATGTGGGTGCCGGTGAGAATGCCTTGGTCAAACAAGGTGATCACCACACCAACCGCGCCTCCCATTGACATCCATGCTCCCATTAGCACGGCAGCCGCTTCGCCGGGTAAGCCAAACACCGCCATCACAGGTGAAAACACCTCGCCCATCAAGCCTAATAACCCGGTGATTTGCAGCGCCTTAATAATCACAAACGCCATGACCACATTAGGAACCGTCGACGTCGTCGCAATGTGCCAACCTTTCTTTGCCCCTTCGACAAAGATGTCAGTGATCATGGATTTACTGCTGGAAGAATGAGTCATGACGCGTGCTCCTCTTGATAGGATTGAGACTTGTCTCGCTGTGGCCCTTTACCCTCGGTGATATTGAGGTAGACACGAAATACATTGGCGCCGATGAACTTAAACAAGAAGATCACACCAATCGCGAGACCAATCGACGAGGTCACGGCTAACGAGCCATCTGACAACGTCAGCGTAAATAGCACAGCACCTGATGAGAAAAAGTTGACGATGGTTGCCCCAGCCGTGAACTGAAACATGGTGAACACATCCGTTTCCCGTTTGGTCAAGTAACCTTCATCTTTGAGTTGACGCGTCATCGCCGCCCCCGCATCTGTACTCTGCATAGAGGCAATTAATGCCAATCCTGAGTTGCCGGGGATGCCCAATACGGGTTTCAATAGTGGGGTTAAGAGTCTGCGCGCGGCATCAAGTGCCCCATAGTGCTCAAGCACACTGATCATACCGAGTGCGAACATCACCGTGGGAATAAGGGTCAGCGCAAAAATAAAACCGTCTCGTGCACCACTCCCGCCTTTGCCGCGAAGTGACGTCGTTGCCACCTCCACCGACCCATCCGCCGCCGCTGTCGCTTGATAAGCCACCTGCCCGAAGGATCCGTTCAAGGTAGTAAAATCAAACACGCCGTACCATTGATTGGATTGCAACAACCCCGAGAAAAATACGACCGCGAAGATCAATGCCAAGTAACACCCCCATGTCACTTGTCTTTCTGTTTCAGTTGGATGTGTCATAAACCGCCCTCATGCTCAATCAACATTGGGCTTATCATCGAGGCAGACACAGAAATGAAAGTTGATAATTATCAACCTATTGTGCAAGAAGAGAGATGGGATTTACATAATATGGGCTGATTCAAAACCTAACAAATTAAGCCAAGCTAAATCATGATGAATGTGACACTAACGGCTGATTTTATTAGGTTTATCTGTCACTACTAAAGGATGCGCGCATATCGATTCGGATAAGATATTCACTAGAAATACATAAGTAAAGCTAATAAAAAAGCGCCCTAAGGCGCTTTTCGTCGGGCGACAGCGTACCGTTTTAACCCATCAGGTTATAAAGCAGCGCTGAAATTGCCAGCATACCAGTGACAAAGATAAAGTAAGTGCCTACTTTACCGCGATAATGCGCCAATGCTTTGACTTTATAAGCCGCGACAGTGGGCATAATAAAGAGGATCATCGCAATCACAGGGCCTGATAATGCCCCCATCATGTCAAGTATGCTGGGGTTAATCACCGCACACCACCAGATGGCAAAGAACATCACCACAACGCCCAGCTTATCAGCTTGCTTGTAGGTCAACTTGCTATGTTTGGTGACCAAACCATTCAAGCTTTCACGCGCGCCAAGGAAATGCCCTAAAAACGACGATGTGATCGCAATGAATGCGACAAGCGGGCCCAGCGTACCGATAAAGGGGTTGTGGGTGACGTTAGCAAGGTAAGAAAGCACAGACACATTTTGCGCTTTCGCTTCCGCCATTTGTGCTGGCGTGAGTGTCAGCACGCACGAGAAGACAAATAAGAGCACAAAAGCAACTAACATCACGCCCGCGCGCTTAAGAATTTGCTCTGACTTGCCTTGTGCATCATTGCCATAGTGGCGACGCTGAATGTTAGCAAAACTTGAAATCGCCGCTGCATGACTAAACGAGAAAATCACCACAGGCACCGCAAGCCACAGGTTCATGCCTAGTTCACTCATCGGCGGTAGGGTCAAGTTAGGCGTTTGCCACGATGGTACAAGATAGAACGACAAAAATGCCAAAATAGCCACCAAGGGGTACACCATAGCGGCGAAAGCGCGCAGCATGAGGCGCTCTCCACCCAGCATGATCGCAATCATGCCCGCCACTAACACACCAGATAATAAGATACGATTAGGGGATACCCATCCCAGTTGATTGACTAAAAAGCTGTCTACCGTATTGGTTAATCCGACGCCGTATATCAATAAAATGGGGAAGATAGAAAGGAAATACAACACCGAGATCATCCGGCCCGCATTGGCACCAAAATGCTCGGCGACCACATCGGTAAAATCTGCATCTTTATGGCGAGAGGAGAGCACAAAACGTGCAAGCCCGCGGTGCGCCATAAAGGTCATGGGGAAAGCAAGCACCGCCATGATGATTAACGGCCAGATCCCACCCATACCAAGGTTAATGGGAAGGAACAGGATCCCAGCACCGACAGCGGTGCCAAATAGGCTGAGCGCCCAGTGGGTGTCATGTTGGGTCCAGCGAGTGGATACACTCTTTTCGGAGACTTCTATAGTTTGGTTCACGTCAAACTCTCTTATTTATAATATTTTGTGCGGTTGCATAGTAGCGAGTTCGACCGGATATATCACATAGATGTAATAGATATATGTACTAATTGTTTTGTTAAAAACTTGTCACATAAACTGGCAATATTTTTAATAACCAACATATTATTCTTAATTAATGGCTTAATTGTGGATTAACAGACCAAATTATTACCAATGTTTAGATTGATTGGATTGTTTGCAAAATGATGTAACTACCACATTTTCGTTCATGACATGTTGACATAATGTTACTCTAGGCATCACATTTTTGATGATATCTTTTTCATCTGTTACAAACCTCAACCAGCCAATCTCAATAGAACGAGCTAGCTCACAGTCACCAGTCGAAATCACACGTAGCGTGATCAAATCATGAAATGAGTGGCTGGCCCCAATCAGCACAATCACTGCCAACGCCAGACCGCGAAACGCCGCAACCGAACACACAATGAAAAGGAGTGTGCAATGGGTGAACCTATTATCATTGATTGCGATCCGGGACACGATGATGCTATCGCGCTGGTGATGGCTTGTGCACTCGATCAGCTCACTATTAAGGCCATTACCACCTGTGCCGGCAATCAGACGCTGGATAAGACGCTTTACAACGCCAGACGGATCCTCACCTTATTAAATCGCCACGACATTCCTGTCGCAGGGGGAGCCCATAAGCCTCTGCTGCGCGACCTTGTGGTGGCGAATAATGTCCACGGTGAATCAGGCCTTGATGGCCCTGAACTGCCAGCACCCGCGATGGACGCTCAACCCGATAATGCCATCAGTGTGATGGCACGCGTGTTAGAAGCTAGCCATCAACCGATAACCGTCGTCGCCACCGGTCCGCTAACCAATGTCGCGCTATTGCTTGCAACTTATCCGCACCTCGCCAATCGCATCAAGCGTATCGTTCTTATGGGCGGAGGGGTCACCTTGGGGAATTGGACTCCGGCTGCCGAGTTTAATATTTATGTTGACCCTGAAGCCGCTCACCGTGTGTTCCACTCAGGGATCCCTATCACCATGTTTGGCTTGGATGTGACCCACCAAGCCTTGGTCAAAGATGCCGACGTCGCCACGATCCGCGCCATTGATAATCCCGTGGCACAAACTGTCGCAGGCTGGCTGGAATTCTTTATGTGTTATCACCGCGATCCTAAGTGGCAACTCGACGGCTCTCCCCTCCACGATCCTTGCACGATTGCTTGGCTTATCAAACCTGAGTTGTTCGATTGTGAATCCGTATGGGTAGATATAGAAACACAAGGCAAACTCACCACCGGAATGACTGTGGTTGATCGCTATCGAGTGACCGGGCATGCCGCTAACGCTGATGTGGCGATGAAGGTCAACCGTGAAGGCTTTATCTCGTTACTGTGCGATTGTTTAACCCAATACAGCCAATAGGCGTACACAAAAAAGCGCGGCGATTGCCGCGCTGTCTGATTAGTATGAGTCATCATGGTCGCGCCAACTGCGCGCACCAGCTACTAATATCGTGCTGTGACGCTTACACCGCTAAAGGCGGTATAACCATTTAACATGACATGATAACGTCCCTTCTGGGTGCTCTGCACCGTGCACACTTCACTGTTGCCATAGTTATATGGACGGCAGTCCCAGCTCGACAGCGTAGGTTTAGCACCATAGCGAACATATAAGTCTGCATCACCCGACCCACCGCTGATATTCACGCTCAGGCGCTGACCGGCTTCTACATCCACGTAGAAAAAGCGTTGCGCTCCTTGGCCACCAGAGATGCCCGAAACCGGCTGACCATTTTTAAGCTCACCTTCGGGATCTGGCGTCGGGCCGCAATCCGGCTCACAGCTACTGTCAGCTTGGCTATAGAGCAATTTGTTGACCGTTCCACGCGTGTCACTGATCTTACCCATGCTGGCACGATTACTGATCAAGCTTGCTACTTGCGCAGGAGATAGGTTGCTGTTTTCTTGCAAATATAAAGCCGCCACACCCGCAACATGAGGGGTCGCCATCGATGTCCCGCTGATGGTGCGATAGCCACCGTCATACCATGCTGACTTGATTCGAGAGCCCGGCGCGAACACATCGACACAGCTTCCCCAGTTTGAGAAGCTTGAGCGGCTATCGCTGCTGGTGGTAGAGCCCACGGTGACACCGCTTGGCTCACGCGCTGGAGAGCTATTACATGCATCGGCATTGGAATTCCCTGCTGCCAACATAAAGCTCACACCCGATTGCACGGCACTGGCAACCGCTCTATCCAGTGCGGTTGATACACCGCCACCCAAGCTCATATTTGCCACTGACGGTCCACTGGCATTGGCTGCCACCCAGTCAACACCGCCAATCACGCCGGACGTTGAACCTGAGCCGCTACAACTAAGGACTCTCACCCCAACGATGTCGACATTTTTGGCGACACCATATTGGCTACCGCCGATAGTACCGGCCACGTGGGTACCGTGACCGTTACAGTCTGAGGCGTCATTATCGTTATCAACAAAATCATAGCCAGAGCGAGCACGACCGCCAAACTCAACATGTGACGTTGTCACGCCAGTATCAATCACATACGCTGTCACACCTGTGCCATCAAAGTTGGTACTGTAATTGTTATCCAAAGGCAGGTTACGTTGATCAATGCGATCCAACCCCCAAACTGGGTTACTCTGGTTGGCGCTTGGGGTGATCACCGGGTCCAAGGAAATCGTCTTATCTTGTTCGATAAAATCAACTTGTGAATCCATGCGTAGCGCACGCAATTGCTCTGGTGTTAATTTGGCCACGAAACCACTCAGCGAGCGATCAAACACTTTCTCAACCTTAACCGCGTGTTGGTTGACCATGCTGGAAACCGTTTGCTGTGTGAAGGTTTTTAACGCTTGTGGATCATCACTGAGTGTCATTGGTTGCTTAAACACCACAATGTATTGGTCCTCAATACCCTGCTTGTCTGATGCAACCACTAATGGAGCTAGCGTTTGCTGCTGAGCAATCGCTTGTTTACCGTCCTCTTGTTTTGCGAGCACAGAGGGTGAAGCAGTCACGAGTGCAGATGCGATACAGCAGCTAAGAACATGCTTTAACATATTGTATTCCTTACAATGGTTAAACGTAGAAAGTCATAATTGCCTACAAAAAACAACAAGCACGCTTATAAAGCTATGCATCAAAAAGCATTTTTTCTGCAGTGGGATTTGCTTTATTTGAGTAATCAATCAGCATTATTGACTATATTATTATTTACAATTTATTTAACCTTTTGTTTACAATGCAAATTCGCACGCTCGATGCAGATCTTTATGTCTCACATGTCAGACAAATTAGATCTATTATTTTTGACATGTTGCACAAATGAGATGAAACCTGATTCATTCTCGTATACAGACAGTGAGCATTACCCAACAAAAAAGCCAGCGGCTAAGCGCTGGCGAAGAAAAAGGTAACAACTTGATTTAGAGAGGGTTAGTTTGGTTCTTCATGAATTAATACACCTCCTTCGAGCGCGCCCACAAGAACATTGGGGACACTTGCGTCTTCAGACGTCACTGCAACACGTGTACCGGGACCAATCGCAGAGATAGGAGCTGCCATCATAAGAGGACCCAGCTCCTTGTCATAGCCCAACTTCCATGATGGTGCAGCCGCGGCATGATCATTGGCATAGAGTCGACATTTGTTTCTGTCCGGATCAATTAAACAATCCAGCCCATACTCAATGTCATCATAAAAAAACGACCATTGATAGTAACCTGCATTAACACTGCAGGGCGTCTTGATAAAGCTTAAGGCCTCATTGGTGTCTTGAGTCAGAGTCAGGAAACGCTGCGCATCCGGCACCATCGCCAAATACCCCAACGATTGTCCGTTTACATCGGTCACTGCGAGCTTTACCTCTTGCTCAACCATCGCGCGCTCATGATCGCCAATGTCTGGCAACATGGAATCGGGTTGTACTGAAAACGCCATTGTGTCGCTCCTTTGGTTGCTTCGCACCACTTTTAACAGTTATGTAACAACCAAAGATATAGATCAATTTCTCAGAAAAGTTTAGTGATGCGTTCAGTAACTGGGGAAAGTACTCATGTCGCAACGCCTTATCGTGCAAATTTGCAGGCTTACCGCATCAGCCACCAGCGCATTAAGCGTTTGTACCAGCGGTTGTACGGCGGTTTGACTAAAAAGCTGGTGTCCCATTTATCGCGGGTGAGGACGGTTTTACTGTGGCTAAAGGTATAAAAGCCTTCAATGCCGTGGTAATGCCCCATGCCGGAATCGCCAATGCCGCCAAAAGGCGCATCTTCGGCAGCAACATGAAACAAGGTTTCATTAATCCCCATCCCGCCGGCGTGAAGCTGTGTGGTGACTTGCGTGCGTATCTTCACGTCATTGCTCATCAAATACAAAGCGAGCGGTCGCGGGCGCGCCTGAATATAACTCAACGCCTCAGAGAAATCTTGATAGGTAACCACAGGCAGAAGCGGGCCAAAAATCTCTTCTTGCATCACCCGCATATCATCGGTGACTTGGGTCAACAACTGGGTCGGCCAACGTCTTTTTTCTGCGGTCGGCATGGTTTGTTGGTCGAGTGCACACCAGCGACGCGCCCCCTTATCAAGGGCATCTTGGAGTGTTTCTTGTAGCCGTGTCGCTTGAGTTTGATTAATGATCTGGCTGTAATCCGGATTGGTTTCAAAGTCAGGGTATAGAGCTCGAAATGCCCGTTGATAGGCGTGGATAAAGGCCTCTTGGCGATGCTCAGGGCAAAGCACATAATCGGGAGCAACACATATCTGCCCGGCGTTTAAACACTTACCATAAATAAGCCGCGACACCGCGATATCTATATCAATCTGATCATCAATAATTACCGGTGACTTGCCTCCCAATTCGAGGGTCACTGGTGTCAAATTATCAGCCGCAGACAGCATGACTTGTCGTCCGACCTGGGTTGAGCCGGTAAAAAAGAGGTGGTCGAACTCTAACTCGGTAAAACGGCGTGATACTTCAACTTCCCCTTCAATCACAGCCACTTCAGTTGGGCTAAACACCTCAGCGATTAACGCGTGTAATACTCGATTGGTGTTAGGCGTGAACTCCGAAAGCTTAAGCATTACCCGATTGCCGGCCGCCACCGCGCAAATCAGCGGACTCACGGCCAGCATGATCGGAAAATTCCAAGGCACGATAATCCCAACTACACCTTTGGGTTGTTGATGCACCACTAATTGCGTTCCCAGCAGAGTTATCCCGGTACGCCGCTTTTGCGGCTTCATCCATCGTTTTAATCGACGACGGGTGTAATCAATTTGGTGCAGTAAAGGAAGAATGTCGGCTATTTCAGTATCAACGGGGGCTCGATAACCGTAATCATCACTCAAAGCTTGTTGTAACGCAGATGACTTTTTCTTGATGGCCTGACGCAAGCGCAGTAGCGCATCTCGCCGATAAGGATAATCTAAAAATGGTGTCTGAGAGGCTTGCGCTTTCTGTGCATCGAACGTTTCGCGCATCGTTCTTACATCTTCCAACCATTGAGATCCTGACTCCGTCATTCGCGTCTCCTGATTATCACTATTGCTGCTCCTCATCACTCATTGATGACATAACCAATCCTTTCACGCAATAGCACGTACTTCCCCACATCGAGTGTTCACTTTCACATCACTCAATAAAACAGATCGATATCATGATAATGATCACAATAGTTTTTATTTTTCCTTAATTTTTGTGAGGAATAACGAAAACGAAACAAAAAGTAACACGCATTTCACGACTCAGCTATAACATACGCCTCGCCTAACAAATAAGACAATAAGGTCCCTTCACTTAAACAGGTGGAGTAGGTGTCATCACTGTCCCGACAACATACCAATGAGCAAATTAAAACGATGAAACGATCACAAGACATTACCGATGCAGTTGGTCAAACCTTCTCGATCCGTGTCAATGGCGAGACGGTTCCTGCCATCGCTGGAGAAAGCGTGCTCAGCACCTTGCTTGCGAGCAATATCCGTGCGCTATCTAAAAATGATTATGGCCGATTAGCCAGTGCCTACTGCGGCATGGGCGTATGCCATTGCTGTACGCTGGAAATCAACGGCCGCCATAAACAACGTGCATGTCAAGTCGCCGTGCAACCCAATATGGATGTCCGCACTGAAGCCAACATTGTAGTTGAGAGCAAGGATCTTGAAAGCAGTACCGTCGAGCAAGGAGAAACCCATGTCTAAACCGGTTGTTATTGTTGGTGCTGGACCTGCCGGCCTGTCTGCCGCGGTCACACTGGCCAAGCACAAGGTCGCGAGTATTATTGTTGATGAAGCGCCCAAACCCGGTGGCGTCGTCTACCGTGGTCCATGGCGGGATACTGATGCGCTGCCTCATTTGGATGATAAATGGAAGGCCACGTCACAATCCCTGCGCGAACAATATCGCCAGCATCAGGATTTGATTGACCTGCGCAGTTTGACGCGGGTACTGGGGCCAATGGCGGACCAACACCTCCTCACTGCCCATGAAGACACGCTATCAACGATTGACTATGAGCAGTTGATCCTCGCCACCGGTTGCCAAGAGCGAAGCATTCCCTTTCCCGGCTGGGATATGCCTGGGGTAATGCTTCTCGGGGGTATCCAACTTCAAATAAAAAGCGGCTTGGTCCGTCCCGGTCACCGCTGCGTGATCACGGGGACAGGTCCTTTGCTTGTCTTAGTTGCTTGTCAGCTTCACAAAGCCGGTTGTGATATCGCGGGTATCTATGAAGCGGCACCATTCAAAGACTTGGCACGTGAAACGCTCGCCCTCCTCAACCGTCCACAGCTCGCGCTAGATGGTCTGTCCATGATGATGTATCTCAAACGCCACCATATCCCGATGCATTACGGTTGGGGCGTAGTCAAAGCCTCAGGTGACCCTCAGGTCGAGCAAGTCACAGTAGCCCCCTACAGTAAAGACTGGCACCCAGATGTTAGCCGTGCCGAAACCATAAATGCTGATGTACTTGGTGTGGGTTACGGCTTTGCGGCACGCTCTCAGCTAGCACAACTAATGGGACTAGATATGCAGTACGATCACATGAGCGGGGCGATCCCCGTGGTGGACGAGTGGCAACGAGCCAGTGTCGACAACGTTTACTGCGCAGGTGATACCGTAAAATTTGCCGGCGCAGAAGCCGCCATGTTGGAAGGAAAGATTGCGGCGTACTCCGCACTGAAGGCACGCAATATTTCAATGCCTAATCTTGACAATGAGTTTAAGGCTCTGCGTCATCAGCTCGAAAAGAGCTACCGTTTCCGTAAAGGCTTTGATACGGCAGGCTACCGTCGCCCAGGCCTGCTCAGTTTGCCGGAAAAAGACACAGTGATCTGTCGCTGCGAACAAGTGAAAAAGGCGGACATTGATAACGCCATCAATCAAGGCGTCAAGGATGTGATTACGTTGAAAATGCGTACCCGCGTTACCATGGGTGACTGCCAAGGAAAAACCTGTGCGCACTATTGCTACGATCGGCTCAATGAGAGCACGACGTCGCCTCAGCCTTTGATTCGCCCTCGATTCCCACTCGACCCTATTCCTTTTGCTGCGTTGGAGGATGACGCATGAAACAGTACGACATCGTAATTTGTGGCGGCGGCGTGATCGGCGCATCAGTGGCTTACCATTTAAGCCGCGAGCGCGACTTATCCATCGCCGTTGTGGACTATAAATACCCCGGAAATGCCTCGCGTGCGTCAGCCGGTGGCCTATGGGCGATGGGCGAGTCAACCGGCCTTGGCTGCGGTGTGATTCTGTTTAAAACCCTTTCTAAGCAGATGCAGGAAAGCGGTGAAGGGGGATCACCAGAGATCAAACCGCACATTATGCCCAAGCCGTTCTTCGATATGGCGATGCTGTCTAACCAGCTCTATCCGGCATTGTATGATGACCTGATGACGCATCACGGTGTGGACTTTAAGTTTGAGCGTACCGGTCTGAAGTTTGTCATGTTTGATAAATACGACAAACTCTATGCCGAACATATTGCGGCCGCCATTCCTGATCGCCAAGAGCATGTACGCTGGGTGTCTCAAGACGACCTTCATGCCCAAGAGCCTAATGTATCGCGCGCTGCAATTGGTGCGATGGAGTTTGAGGGGGATCACCAAATCAACCCCTATCGCCTCAACGAGGCCTATTTGGAAGCAGCACGGCAGAACGGTGTCGAGCTATATCTCAATACCAAAGTCACGGGCGTGGTGAGACAAGGTAACCGGGTTGTCGCGGTTGAGACAGAAAACGGTAAGCTAGGTTGTGGCACCATGATCAACGCCGGTGGCGCATGGGCGGAAAAACTCAGCTTGTGGGCAACGGGTATGCCAATGCCTGTCTTCCCAGTCAAAGGCCAAGTGATCGTCTCCGAGAAGCTACCCAAGCTTTTAAATGGCTGTTTAACCACCAGTGATTGTTACATCGCCCAAAAAGATAACGGCGAAGTCTTGATTGGCTCAACCACCGAAGAGCGTGGGTTTGATACCACCACAGACATGAAGTACATCAAGCAGCTGGCACAAGGCGCTATGAAGTCTATCCCCGAGCTGAAAAAGATGAATATCAAGCGCTGCTGGGCAGGCTTGCGCCCGGGCTCACCGGATGAACTGCCGATTCTTGGTGCAGTGCCGGGTATTGACGGTTATCTCAATGCTTGCGGGCATTTCCGTACCGGTATGTTGACCTCTGCCATCACCGGAAAGGTGATGAATGAAGTGGTCCGTGGTCTGCCAACGACCATTGATCTCGAGCCCTTCTCCTACACGCGCTTTTTGGACGACCAAGGAAAAATGATCGGTAACTATCATCTTGAAGTTGCGTTACCTTAATTCCTATTACGTGGTCCCAATCACTAAAGCCTGCCTCAGTGCAGGCTTTTTTTGTTACTAAGCTGTAACTTAGCGCTGATTTCCAAGCCGAATTTAGCGTGATAGACCACAGAACGCCGTTCGATTATTTGGCAAATATTGTCGCTTTATTGATCACAGGCTTATACTGGTTTTATCGCTGTGTTTGTCAGCAATCTTCGCTGTTATCGATAGGAAATGTGGTAGGCATGAACGACGAGCCATCAAAGAACGCAATACTGACGGAAAGTGGCACTAACGAGCTCGAGATCATCGAGTTTCACCTTATGAAACAACTTCCGGACGGCAGTACTAAAACCTGTTACTACGGCATCAACGTCGCTAAAGTCCGTGAAGTCATTCAAGTGCCTGAAACAACCGATTACCCCAATGCACAGCCTCATATGATTGGCGTGTTTTCTTCTCGTGAAAAACTCACTCCCTTGATTGATCTTGCAGGGTGGCTAGGGGTGCCAACCCGCCCTGAGAAAGACAATAAGTTTGTGATTGTCACCGACTTTAACAACATGACGAACGGTTTTTTGATCGACAGTATTAGTCGCATCCACCGTATCTCATGGGAAGCAGTAGAGTCACCCAGTCAATTCCTCGAAGCTGGAGAACAAGACTGCGTGGTCGCGGTGGTTCGTAAAAACAACAACCTCATCATGATTCTCGACTTTGAAAAAATCATCGCCGACATCAACCCAGAGTTGAGCATGGAGAAATATGATGTAACTCAAGACCGCAGCGTCAATATTTCCGAAACCAGTGCGAAAAAGCGAGAAGCAAAAACCGTATTGGTGGTTGATGACTCTGCCTTTATCCGCAGCCTGATCGAAAATACGCTACGTTCAGCGGGCTACAATATTTTGTCTGCGAAAGACGGTGGCGAAGCCTTCGAGAAGCTGATGGAGTTTGAGAAAATTGCGAAAGAAGAAGGTGTGGCAATCACTGAATTTGTGGATGCCATTATCTCAGATGTCGAGATGCCACGCATGGATGGTATGCACTTGGTCAAGCGCTTACGCGATAATGACACCTACAAAACCATGCCTATCGTGATGTTCTCCTCCATCATGAGTGAAGACAACCGCGCCCGTCTAGGCAGCCTTTTGGTTGTTAAATTAATTCAAAGGTTAGTGGCTTGTGATCCGCTATGCGACTGATAACGTCGGCCACTGAAATAGGCCTTTGCGGCTTGGTTTACCTTCGGCGCTAACAATAGGCCAGAGACCATGGTCGGCACCGCCATCAATCCGTACGCACCGATCAAGAACAAGAACACCACATCCAGTGATACCACTGCCCCCAGAACGACCAGTGAGAGATACAGATACTTGTAGTACTGGCCGGCTTTTTCGCCAAACAAATACACAAAACACTTATRGCCGTAATACCAGAAGGTAAAGACGGTGGTAAAAGAGAGGATCAGCACTTGTGCAGCGAGCAACCACGCGCCTGGCGCACCAAACGCCGCTTTGAAAGCCGCCATGGTCAAACTTACGCCTTGCATACCCTCAGCTTGATCGAGCACACCAGTCACGAGAATGACTAAAGCGGTACAGCTACAAACAATTAAGGTATCGATGATAGGACCTAAGCTCGCGACCAAACCTTCACGCACGGGTTCGTTGGTTTTAGCCGCACTGTGTGCCATGACTTCAGTGCCAATCCCTGCCTCATTAGAAAAGGCACCACGACTCACACCGATGATGATCACACTCAGTACTCCACCAAACATCGCATCCGGTGAAAAAGCACTGGCAAATATAGACTGGAACACACCGGGCACGCGTTCCGCATTAAGCACCAACGCGGCTACCGCCATGACCATATAGCTTCCCGCCATCAAAGGCACCAAAGCCCCAGCGACGTCAGCGACGCGCTTAAGGCCACCCCAAATCACCATGCCGACGAACACGGCGAGAACAATACCCATTCCCCACGAGAAGGCACTGCTCTCTAACCAAGCGACCCCCGGAAACAGTTGAGTTTGCACCACAGCGCCAAGTTGGTTGATCTGAAATGACGGCACAAATCCCATCAGACCCGCAATGGCAAACATCACCGCCAACCATTTAAACTTCGGGCCCAACCCATGCTGAACCGTATACATGGGGCCACCGTGTACATTTCCCTTGGCGTCTTTGTGACGGTACATGACTCCCAGTGTGCAGGTGTAAAACTTAGTCGATACCCCCAGTAACGCCGTAAGCCACATCCAAAAAACCGCCCCCGGTCCCCCAGCACTCAGCGCCAGCGCGACACCCGCGATATTGCCAAGACCTAGCGTACCGGACAGTGCTGCCGCTAAGGCTTTGCGATGAGATAAATCACCATGACCGCTGCCATCATCCACTTTACCGGTTAATAGCTTGACGCTATGCGCCATATAACGAAAAGGTGTGAGCTTTCCGTATAGGGTGAAAAACAATCCGCCACCGACCAGTAAGATCAGCATCGGTTTTCCCCAGATAAAGCCTACAAAGGCRTTAATCCATTCTTCAATCATGTCTCGCATCCTTTCGTAATGCACTACGGTGAATAATTACCGCAGCACTTTGATTTGAACACAAATAAATTAACCGACCCGCACTGAACCAAAGCAACACGGGCACAAAACGTTTAACCTTACTTTTCGCCGGTGTTTAGCCCCAGTGCCATTCGCTATACTTCGCGCGTCTTTTGAACCCACAACCCATGCACTGGATTTACGCTCCAGCCAGCAAGAGGAAACAACATGTCCGCCTACGTTATTTGTGCGCTTTATAAGTTCGTCACCCTTGATGACTACCAAGATCTTCGTACCCCGCTGCAAGAGGTGATGGAAAAAAACCAAGTGCGCGGCACGCTACTGCTCGCTAAAGAAGGGATTAACGGCACCGTCGCCGCCCGCCGCGAAGGCATTGATGCCCTGTTTGCTTGGTTTAAAAACGATGCTCGCCTTGCGGACATTGACTACAAAGAGTCTTTTGAAGACAGCCAACCTTTCAATCGCACCAAGGTAAAGCTGAAAAAAGAAATCGTCACCATGGGTGTTGAGGGGATTGATCCTCGCCATACAGTCGGTACCTACGTGAAGGCGACGGAATGGAACGATCTGATTAGCGATCCTGAGGTACTGATCATTGATACACGGAACGACTACGAAATTGAAATCGGGACCTTTGAGCGCGCGATTAACCCTCACACCGAAAGCTTCCGTGATTTTCCCGAGTATGTAGAAAAGCACCTCGATCCAAGCAAGCATAAAAAAGTCGCCATGTTCTGTACCGGTGGCATTCGGTGCGAAAAATCAACGGCCTTTTTGAAGGAAAAAGGCTTTGACGAGGTCTATCACTTGGAAGGTGGGATCCTAAAATACCTCGAAGAAGTGCCTGAGAGTAAGAGTCTTTGGAATGGCGAGTGCTATGTGTTTGATGGCCGCGTGGCGGTAAATCATTCGCTCGAGAAAGGATCGTACGCCATGTGTAATGCATGCCGCCTACCGATCACCAAAGCCGATATGAAAAGCGAACACTATGAGCAAGGCGTATCCTGTCCGAAATGTTATGACAAACATACCGAGGAGCAGAAAGCGCGTTTTCGTGAGCGCGAACGCCAAGTGCAACTGGCTCGCGAGCGTGGAGAGCAACACGTGGGCGGCGAAGCAAAACATATCATCGAAGCGCGGCGTGCGATGAAAAAGCAAAAGAAACAAGCACAGAAGAAAGACGTTTAATCAGTCCATAACTGATACGAGACTTTACACGGCACGCAATGATAGCGTGCCGTTTTCGTTTCTATCTCCTCTCCTGCTAGGCTATAGTCGTCATTGACGATACCTAAGCGAATCATACCGATACGCACACGGATGGCCTGCAAGGAGAACATGTGATCGTTGGCCCACTCTACGCGCTCATCGGCGCTGCGCTCGTTTTAGTGACGGTTTGGACACCTTGGCTTGCTCTCGATGTGCTGCTGCTTTGGAGTGGCATTGCCTTTATTGCCGTCAGTTTTGCATACTGGCGTAATCAACCACGCCTTTTCCGCAAGCGATACACTGGCCAACTCCCAACCCTCATCCATGGACTATTTGCGCCATTTTTCGTTTGCACGCACCTTTATAATCGCTGGGCACGTCATCGTGATACCGAGCCTGCTATTCAAAAAATTGCATCCGGGCTTTATGTTGGCGCGCGGCTGACTCGTCACGATCTGAACTACATTCAAACTCAAGGCATTGGCGGCATTTTGGACGTTACTGCTGAATTTGAGAGCTTAAACAGTTTTAGCGAGACCCGTGAAATCAGTTACCTCTCGGTGCCTGTCCTCGACCATGCGTATCCTTCCCGTAGCCAACTGATGCGAGCGTTGCAGTGGATTCATCAGCAACGCATGCGTGGCGAGACCGTGGTGGTGCACTGTGCGTTAGGCCGTGGTCGCTCTGTGATGGTGGCTGCGGCATATTTATGGGCCCTTGAGCCGGACAAAAACCTAAACAGCGTACTAAACAGTATCCGCTCAATACGTCCCAAAGCACAGCTTAATCGGCGCCAATTTCGAGCACTGTCGCGCTTCCAGCAAGACGGTGCACTAAGACTTGATCGACCCATTGCTTGGATTATCGCCAACCCAGCAGCAGGCGGTGGTAAGTGGCAAAAGCACAAACAGTATATTCAAGACTATTTAGGCGAAGACTATCGCGTGGTGGTCCATCACACTCGCCACAATCGGCGTACCTATCAACTCGCGTGTCGCGCCGTGGCACACCATGCCGATGTCGTGATTGCCGCAGGCGGGGATGGCACAGTCAATGCAGTGGCGCGTGCGCTGGTCAACACCGACACGCCGCTCGGGGTGCTGCCGCTTGGCACCGCCAATGCGCTTTGTCATGCACTTTGGGGGATAAAATCGAAATTTCTCAGCATTGATGCCGCTTGTGAGGTGATTCTTGATGGCATCCCTAATCGCATCGACACCGCGCGTTGCAATGGCCGTATCGCGTTATTGGTTGTAGGTGTTGGCTTTGAGCAACAAATGATCCGTTATGCGGCGCGTGAACAAAAAAACCAAAGTGGGCAATGGGCCTATTTGCAAGGCTTATTGGGTGCGGCAAATCAAAATACCAAAATGACCTTATCGATTCGTATCGATAAGCAGCCCTCTCAAACCATTGAAACCACCAGCATGGTCATTGCCAATGCCGCTCCAATGACAACCTTACTTGCCCAAGGCCGTGGTCAACCGAATCACGCGGATGGCAAGCTCGACGTCACTTGGTTGACTCCATCGGCAACCAAGACTGGTGCGGTTCTCTCTCTCGCTGAGCTCGCCCTTACCAGCTTACTCGACACACCCGTCGGTCGCTTCACGCATCATCAACAGGCTACCCATGTCGCCGTGCGCTTTCCGCATACCACCTACTATGTCATCGATGGGGAAATTTATCGCGACCGTAAGCTCGACATTCGTATTCAGCCACGGTCGCTATCGATCCTTTCTCCCGCTGTTGAGGACGAAGAGACTGATTGATACTGATTCAGTTTGTTGTATAGCGTTTTAGGGCTAATACCAAGCACTTCAGCCGTGCGCGTTTTATTGCCATCACAACGGGCCAAGGTTTGGGTAATGGCCAAGCGCTCTAGCGCGTCTAACGTAAGCGATGCGGGTAACATGATCGCCGTCGGTGCATTGGTAGGCGTGCTCACCGCTTGCGGTAAGTCATCGGGCAAAATCGTCTCAGCACAAAGCAAATAGCCGTGCTCAATCGCATGCTTGAGTTCGCGAACATTGCCGGGCCAACGGTGGGCATTTAAGCGTTTTATCGTTTGAGGATCGATCCCCTTCTGGGTGTGGAATTGATGATTGAGTTCAGCTAAAAAATGGGTCGTCAGTGCTTCAATGTCTCCCTCTCTCTCCCGAAGGGGTGGCACATTGACCACAAACTGAGCTAAGCGATAGTAGATATCTTCACGCAATCGTGAGGATGCGATTGCTTGTTGTGGGTCGCGGTTAGTCGCCGCGACAAGACGAACATTGGCGCGTTGATTGTGTGTCGAGCCCACTGGGCGATATTCTCCGGATTCCAACACACGTAGCAACTTTACCTGCAGCGCCTGCGGCATTTCGGTGATTTCATCAAGAAAGACGGTGCCGCCTTCTGCTTGATGAAAAATACCCGCGTGGTCTTGGTGTGCCCCTGTAAATGCGCCTTTCACATGACCAAACAACTCACTCTCTATCAACTCAGGACTCAGGGCTCCGCAGTTAATCGCCATAAAGGGGGCGTTAGGGTCACAACCTAATCGATGTAAGGTTTTCGCGACATGCTCTTTACCCACCCCGCTCTCGCCGACAACCAATACATTGGCACCGGTCGGACCCAGCCGTTTTAAGACTCGGTACAAATGCCGCATGGGCGCTGAACTGCCAAGCAAGTATCCGAACTGGTTCGCTTGACTCGTCAATATCGGTTTGCTCGCTCTACAAGATTGTCCTTGCTGCATCAGCGTGTCATCAATAAACGCTTGAACCAACTCGGGATCCACGGGCCGACGAAAAACCGTCGCGACACATTGTTGCGCCTTGGCATTCCAGTCGGGATGCGGGTCGCCACGGCTGAGTAAAAGCCACTCGGTGTCAGGTGATTGTTCCATCCGTTGCCAGATAAGCTCCGCATCGTCTCCCAATTCATCAAGATCACACACTACCAGATCCGCAGGCGCGGCTTGCCACGCCTGAAGTCCCTGCTTCACGTCCGTAACTCGTGTCGTGTCGGCATCTGCCTGACGCAGTATGTCGCTCATCCAGTTTATATCTTGCTCGCTTAACAAAAGCGCGACAGAAATCCGAGACATCACCGAGCCTCCTTGATGGGTGTTTCGTTACCGTGCCATAGGCGGACAGCTCTCTCAACAATGAAAGTCATTTTTACAGGTTTATATGTAAAAATTACAGCTCGCTTGACTTAGCCCTCAGCAAGAAAAAATAAAAACTATATATTTTTCAGGCAATTGCAATTTTGGCATGGCCTTCGCAATAGATTCTTTCAGCAACACCACGAGGTTGCTCAAATTCATCAAATAAGGAGGGTTCAATGAAGACGACTCCGCAAGGTCGATTTCATCCTTTATTTGTCGCAATGGGGTTTGCACTTGCACTGGGTGCCACAAGCGCGCATGCAAGCAGCAACAATCAATGGCAAGATCAAGCCAAAGACGCTTGGATTGACGGTAAAGCTGAAACCATGCTGTTGGTGAACACAAACCTCAATAATTTCGATATCGACACAGATGTAGAGCAAGGTGTGGTGATACTCACAGGTCAAGTGGATACTGAGCTGGATAAAAGCTTGGCCAGTGGATTGGTCGAAAAAATAGACGGCGTGTCCGGGGTTAAAAACGAACTCACTGTTTCGCAACAAGCAAGCCAAGCCGCCGATCTCGGCCAGACCGTGGTCGATACCAAAATTGCGGCGTCACTGAAGACAAGCTTGCTACTCGACCCAGACATCAGCGGCACCAACATCGAAGTGTCTGTTGATGATGGCGTTGCCACACTCTCTGGCGAGGTGAAAAGCGATGCGGCCCGCGATTTAGCCATATTAATGGCGGAAAACGCACAAGACGTGGAACGTGTCGTTGATAAGCTTGAGATAACCGGAAATGCATAAGCAATGACGTTAAGCGTCACCAAATGCCACTGACTTAACCGAGGAGGTGTTATGCGCCGCCAAGAGATGATTGATACGTTCCATGAACGCTTACACAGCTGGAACCAAGAAATTGATAAACTTGAAGCAAAGGCTGATGTTGCCTCCGCGCATGCAAAAGCGGAATATCGCGAAACCATAGAGCATTTACGCGCCCGCAAAGCACAAGCAAAAACGCGCATCGATGAATTGCAAGATGCAAGCGATGAGGCATGGGATGAAATAAAACAAGGGGCAGAGCAAGCTCTCGGTTCACTAAAAAGTGCCTATGACTCTGCCAAGCAGAAATTCTAACTCTGCCATGAAAGCAATAAACGCCGCTCCTCGGGGGCGGCTTTTTTATGTCGCTATGTTAAGGTGAGCCTTGTTGAGGGCAAGGAGGAACAATCATGCAGGCTCCCGCACTGTTCATAGCGATTTTAAGCGTATTTGGCGCAATGTGTGCCATTCAATTTGGCGCTTCGTTTGCCAAACAGCTATTTCCTCTGGTAGGTCCGGTAGGCACATCAGCATTACGTGTCGGCTTTTCGGCATTGCTACTCTGCCTTGTCTTTCGGCCCTGGCGCCAATGGCCGCGAGGCCGACATTGGCGAGCCATCATCGTCTACGGCAGTTGTCTTGGCGGCATGATGTTACTGCTCTATCTTGCCATTGAGCGGATCCCGCTTGGCATTGCGGTAGCACTTGAATTTACTGGCCCGTTACTCGTGGCGTTGCTGTCCATTCGGCGAGCGCGTGATAGTCTGTGGGTTATCTTAGCGGTGGGCGGAGTCATCACCCTCTTACCCGATCTTTCTGGTGTGGATGCACTTGATCCGATTGGCGTCGCCTACGCGCTTGCTGCGGGAGGTTGTTGGGCAGGCTACATCCTTTTTGGCCAAAAAGCAGGCAACCTTGCGCCCGGTGGTGGCACAGTGGCATTGGGCATGAGTATTGCCGCTTTGTATCTGGTACCAGCCGGTTATATCGCGACCGATGGCGCCATTTTGCAATGGCATTTATTGCCTTTAGGGATTGCTGTCGCGTTGATCTCTAGCGCCATCCCTTATTCGTTAGAGATGATTGCCCTTCGTAATATGCCCAAGCAAACTTTTAGTGTCATGATGAGCTTAGAGCCTGCCGTGGCAGCGATGGCGGGCTTGTTGGTGCTCGACGAACAGCTTGCGCTTCGTCAGTGGCTCGCCATTGGTATGGTGATTACCGCATCACTCGGCAGCACATTATCTGCAAGACGCTCACGCACCCATTAAACAAATAGACAAGCCGACAGGTGGGTAAACTAAAAAAGGTGCCGTCATGGCACCTTTTTCATCTTAGTTCGAGTCTTGTTGCAATCCGGTCGTGTTAGCTCGCTTCACTGAGCGGAACGGTACGCACACTGCCTCGCTGTTGCTCAATATAATCCGCAATCGCGGCTTGTTGTTCTTCGGAGAGATACAAGCCAAGTTTGGTACGACGCCATAATGCATCTTCGGCATGCTGAACAAACTCATACTTAATCAGATAGTTCAGCTCAGCCTGATACACACCGTCTGCAAATCGACGACCCATGTCCGCTTCACTTTGACAGCCAGCGAGCATTTGGTGTGTACGTGTGCCATACGTATCTGCAAAACGTTGTGCCGTCACTTGCGCTAACCAAGGATAACGCTGCATAAACGATGCTGACAACTGTTCGCGTGTGCAGCTAAAGTCGCCGCCCGGTAGCGTACCATTTGCGGTCCAAGGCTGACCCATCTTGTCAAAGAAAGGCGCTAGTTTACGCATGGCTGACTCTGCCAACTTCCGGTAAGTGGTGAGTTTACCACCGAAAATCGATACGAGCGGCGCTTGATTGCCCTGTTGCTCCAGTTCAATGGTGTAATCCCGTGTGATCGCCTGCGGTGAATCAGACTCATCATCACACAATGGACGCACACCGCTGTAGCTCCAAACGACATCGTCTCGAGACAATTGTTTGGTAAAGTGCTGGTTAACCACATCGACCAAATAATCCACTTCGGCATCGTCAATTTTCGCCGCACGCGGATCGGCTTTGTGTTCCACGTCTGTGGTGCCAATCAGCGAGAATTTATCCAAATAAGGGATTACAAACACAATGCGACCATCGTTGTTCTGCAAGATGTACGCCTGTGGGTCTTGATGAATGCGTGGCACCACAATGTGTGATCCTTTAATCATACGAATACCACGCGGTGATTTCTCGTGCAGGCTATCATCATAAAACTGCTTAACCCACGGGCCTGTCGCATTCACCAAGGCTTTCGCTTTACGCTCGAATCGCTCTCCCGTGTGGGTATCTTCCAAGGTGACACGCCAAATCGTATTCTCACGCTCTGCCGCGACCACTTGGCAGTAGTTACGTACTTCGCCGCCTTTCTCGCGGGTGTATTGCGCATTTAGCAATGTCAGGCGCGCATCATCCACCCATGCATCCGAATATTCGAAGCCAATCTTCATTTCGTCTTTCATATAGCCAGTTTTGGCCAGATTCACTTTATGGCTGCTGGGCAACGTAGAGCGTTTACCAAGATGGTCATAGAGAAACAGACCACAACGAATCATCCACGCGGGACGCAAATAGGAGCGGTGCGGCAAACGAAAGCGCATTGGGAAAGCAATGTGCGGCGCTTTGTTGATCAAGACTTCGCGCTCAGCCAAGGCTTCAGACACAAGGCGGAACTCGTAGTGCTCTAGATAGCGCAAACCACCGTGGATTAGCTTAGAGCTTGCAGAAGACGTCGCTGACGCAAAATCTTTTGCGTCGTACAGGCCGACGTTCAGACCACGGCCTGCTGCATCGGCTGCGATACCCGCACCATTGATGCCTCCTCCGACGACCAGAATATCGAGTAAAGTTTCGTTATGAGTAGTTGGCGTAGTCATTGTTAGTCGACCTTGTTCCTTTTTGAGCGAACGAACATTTATTTATGGGTTTAACTGTATATCAACTTTCGTTTTCGGTCACTAAAAATGTTCGAAAAAAACCTATCGTCTGTGACTAATGTAGAATAATAGTTAACAGCCTGAATGATATGTAAACTAAATACTGGCTTATTACGTAGCGTCGAGCGCGTTTTGACGGGAAGGTTGTCTATATCAGTCTGTTTTTGTAGACGTTAAGACATGCATGAAAGCGACAGCTGGAATGATAAAAAAAGGGCGCGAATGCGCGCCCTTGAGGAGAGGTAACGAGGATTAATCTTCGTCTTCGTTGTGCAGCGACGCCCAAGCTTGCGCACATTTCACCGCGCGTTTCCAGCCACGGTAGCGACGGTTACGTTTTTCTTCGTCCTGATGAGGCTCAAAGCTTCGATTCAGTTTCGCTTTGTCTTTTAGCTCGTCCAAGCCGTCCCAGAAGCCTACAGCCATACCGGCAAGGTAAGCGGCACCCAGTGCGGTGACTTCGGTTACTTCAGGGCGATGCACTTCGGTATCCAAGACATCGGCTTGGAATTGCATCAGAAAATCATTCGCCACCGCACCGCCATCAACGCGCAGTGCTGCAAGCTTGATACCCGAATCTGCTTGCATCGCATCCAACACATCACGTGTTTGATAAGCGATACTTTCCAAGGTGGCACGGATAATATGGTTAGAGTTAACACCACGTGTTAAGCCAACGATAGTTCCTCGAGCATATGCGTCCCAGTATGGCGCGCCAAGACCAGTGAAGGCAGGCACAACATAGACACCGTTTGACGTATCGACTTTGGTCGCGAAGTATTCAGAGTCATGAGCGTCTTCTAACACTTTTAGCTCATCACGGAGCCACTGAATCGAGGCGCCGCCCATAAACACCGCCCCTTCTAGCGCATAAGCAGGTTCGCCTTGTGGACCACATGCAACCGTCGTCAGCAAGCCGTGATTAGAAGTGACTTTTTCCTGCCCGGTATTCATCAGCAAGAAACAGCCCGTACCATAGGTGTTTTTCGCTTGGCCAGCCTCAACGCACATCTGACCAAACAAGGCCGCTTGTTGATCACCTGCAATACCTGCAATCGGGATCCGCGTGCCGCCTTTACCCCCGATGTTGGTTTGACCGTACACTTCGGAAGAGCGGCGTACTTCTGGCATCATTGATGCGGGAATACCCAGTTCATCCAACATTTTTTGGTCCCAACACATGTCGTTGATGTTAAACAACATGGTTCGAGAGGCGTTGGTATAATCGGTAACATGAACACGGCCTTGTGTCATCTTCCAGACCAGCCAGGTATCAACGGTACCAAACAATAACTTACCGGCTTCAGCGTCTTCACGGGCCCCTTCAACGTTGTCCAAGATCCACTTCACCTTGGTACCAGAGAAGTAAGGGTCAAGCACCAAACCCGTATTATCACGGATATAGGACTCAAGCCCACGACCACGTAACTCTTCGCAGATCTCAGCGGTACGACGACACTGCCAAACAATGGCGTTGTAGATAGGCTTGCCCGTTTCCTTATTCCATACCACCGTGGTCTCACGCTGGTTAGTAATACCGATACCGGCGATTTCATCACTGCGGATCCCGGTCTTACCTAAGACCTCAATCAGCGTTGAACTTTGCGTCGCGTAGATCTCCATTGGGTCGTGCTCAACCCAACCTGCTTGCGGGTAAATTTGGGTAAACTCGCGCTGAGAGACACCGACAATGTTCGCATCATGATCCATCACTACAGCACGAGAGCTGGTGGTGCCTTGATCAAGGGCGACGATGTACTTTTGCTCAGACATAATATGATCCTTTTGTTCTCTGTTATTTTAGTCGGTTTGGCGCCAATCGGCGCCATCCGTATTGTTTATGCATTCACTTCGCGTGCGTCAGTTTCTTTCGCCTGCACCAGTGCTTCTTCATCGTCTTCACACTGATTTGGAATCGTGCAGCCGTGACCCGCTTGAGGTAGATAAGGCGCGATCGCTTTTGGATACAACCAGCCACCGAAGCAAGCACCTAAGATTGGCGCAACGATGGGAACAATAAAGTAAGGAATATCACGCGCACCGGTTAGGGCGTAATCCCATCCAGCTAGGTAAGCAAAGAATTTCGGACCGAAATCACGTGCGGGGTTCATGGCAAACCCGGTCAATGGACCCAGTGAGCCACCAATAACCGCAATCAGGATACCAATCAGCAATGGGTTCATTGGCCCACGCGCGGCACCGTTGTTTTCATCACCTAACGCCAAGATGCCAAACATCAGGACTGCAGTAATCACAAATTCAACGGCCATCGCGCCCATAAAGGAAATAGCAGGATGCGCATAGGTTGAAAAAATCCCCGCGGTGGCTAGCGCTTCAGGGCTACTGCGTGCAATGTTATTGGCCAGTTCATACTCGACAAAGAGGTTGCTATAAAGGCTGTAGACCAGTGCCGCCGAGGCAAAAGCACCGAGCATTTGTGAAACGATATAAGGCACGACCTTGCTTTTTTCAAAGCCGTGAAAAGCAGCCAGTGCAATGGTGACAGCCGGGTTGATGTGCGCACCCGAAACGCCCGCGGTACAGTAAATGGCAATCGCTACCCCGAAGCCCCACACAATACTGATTTCCCATTGGCCGAAGTCGGCGCCTGTCAGTACCAGGGCGGCGACACAGCCCACACCAAAGAAGATGAGCAAGCCCGTGCCGATAAACTCGGCGACGCACTCTCCCAATAAAGTCGACGCTTTTTTGTTCATGATGATTATCCTTGTCACTGTTAGTAGGGTTACACGTTCAAAACCACACTAACATTTTGCATACTCTCATCATCTCGAAAACAAAATAACAACAAAAATGAGCGTTCGAGCATATATCGATGAATTGTTGCTGACATTTTTGTTAAGCACATCATCATTTGAGCAGGTTCGCGCACAATTTGAGCAGATCGGAGGAGTGGATAACGTTAACGCCACGTAAAATCGGTCAACATCTCACCAAAAGAAAAGGAGAGCCTCGGCTCTCCTACTAGCGGTGCGGAAAACACCATGGTTTATTGGTCGTCCGACTTGGACAAGGCTTGCTGCGCCGCATGGCCAATCGCATCGATATCGGCGTTGTGCGCGGCTAAAAATCGCTCAAACAAAGGCATCAACGCGCCCATCTTTTCGTCAATGGCATCTCGCACGGTATCAACCACCACTTGCGTGCCGCGTTCAATTTCAACATTGATCGCTGTTCCCGCCTGTTTGGCCTCGAATGTTGTCATCCTGCGCGTCTCTGGGATCAGCCACACCTCGAACCAACCATCGTTTTTATTGACGTCAGATACCGTCAAACTGGCCCCGTTGAGCGCAATGTAGCCTTTCGGGAAGATGTACTTCATCCATTCATGCGGCACAGAGACGCGAATGCGATAGTTATCGTCAATCTGTTGAACATCTAGAACGGTAGTATTGAAATCAATATGGCCAGATAACGGGTGCCCGCCCACTTCTGCCCCTTCTTTGGCCGCGCGTTCAGCATTAACCGTGTCGCCCACGTCTACCGCTTTTAATGTGGTGACGGCAAGGCTTTGCAACATCACATCAAACCGTACCAAGGTTTCATCAAGCTGCTCAGTAACCGTTAAACACACACCATCGATAGCGATGCTGGCACCAATTTCAAGCCCCTCGCAAAATCCAGCGGGGAAGCGGATATCCAGAGTTCGTAATCCACCCTGATCGCGGCAGCGCTCAATGGTCGCGACCGCTTGAATAATCCCAGTAAACATAGCCGTTCCTATCGTTAATTTTGGCTCATCATACTGCGAAGTCGCTGTATTCGCCACTCACTCAATAAGTGATAATCACTATCATTAGCATTGCCAGATTGACGAGTTAGGCGTATAGTGCGCGCTTTTATGCGTCAGTAAAGTTTTATGAGCATGCAGTATCCTCTTTTACGCTTTGCCATCTTGGCAGCGCTTTCCATGAGTGCCCAAGCCGCGAGTACCGACGGCACATCTGTTCCCAAAGAGATTGAGACCGTCAAAGTACAAGGCGAGCAGCTAAAGCACCCAATTACCCTTATCTCCCCGGGAAAATCCACGTTAGAGCTGGATGATATTCAACGCGAACAAGCCCACAACATCGGTGAGCTGGTAATGAAAATGCCGGGCGTATCACTTGATGGTGGCGCGCGCCCGGGTAGTGAACGCATTAATGTCTGGGGATTCTCACACCCTTCCGCGCTCTCGATCCGTGTCGATGGCGCCCCCGTCGGCTTTCAACAATATCGCTATGGTAGCTTTTTTCTTGACCCTCAACTGCTACGTTCGGTACGCCTTATCAAAGGCGACCATAACGTTCGCGCCAGCCTCGGCGCTTTCGCAGGCAGTTTTGTGATGGAAACGAAAGAGGCCACTGACTTTCTTGATCCAGATTCGTCGATTGGCGCCATGGCGCAAGTGGGTTTCAACAGTGTGAACCATCAATGGAAGCGCAGTGTCACCACCTATGGTGCGTCTGACTCTGGGTGGTCCGTGCTATTGCATGGCTCTCGACGTGATGCCGATGATATCGAGCTAGGCAACGGTGACGTTTTTACCTTCTCTGGCTACCGTCAACACAGTTTGCTGGGTAAAGTTCGCTACCAATCCGACGCGCACAATATGATGTTCAGCCATACGCGCTATGATGACCAAGGGCGAAAACCGTGGGCAAACCGACGGGGAGCCATGCCATCGGTAACGCCCTACAAAATTAAAAAGTATGGTAGCTACGATGCCGCGCTGTATGCCGCCTCAGTGGATAATCATTATCGCGAATATACCAGCACCTTAAATTACCACTACCAGCCTTATAATGATTACATTGATACCAGTGTCGTCATTGCACACTCACAGAATCATCGCTATTGGGAACGCCCGGATAGTACCTATCAGTCTTACATCACATCAGGCCAATATGGCCACCAAGTCTGGTTGTCCTATGAGCGCTGGTTTGCCGAGCTAACCAATACCAGTCACTTCGGTGATCACGAAGTCATGGTGGGGGCGCAGTACCAGAACCAAGACAGAAACTCGCACGTTTACAACCATACTTATCGCAAAAAGCCAGAAAAGAACTATGGCTACTTTACGCCATCCTTTGAGCCCTCGGGCGAACAACAAACCGCCAGTGTGTTCGTTCAAGATAAGTACTTTATTACCCCAGATCTCGAACTCACCGCATCGCTGCGCTACAGCCATATTCGTTCCGAAGGGGTACCAAACGCCGCGCCAGACTATAATGACCCATCCGTTGGACACGATTACAGTGCGGTCTCACATCAAGGTTGGGAGCCGCGTATTGCATTGACCTACGATCTGAGTCCAGCCACGCAAATAAAAGCGGCTTATGCCTATGGTTTAAAGGCACCGACCATTGATGAGCTCTATACAGTGCAGTTTTCGAGAGCGTCCAAGCGCGCTGCCACCAGCCGCGATCTCTCAGTCACTCGTATCAATGCCTATTTATTGGGCGTGTCTGATAAGCGTCAGAATGCCTTGTTCGAAGGGGATCACCTAGCAACAGAGGTGACACTGTTTTGGAATGATGTCATTCATGACGTTGCGCAGCGTCGTGGGGTCAATGCGACCAAACAGAAAGAAGGCTACTACACCAATCTCGACGGACTCTATACTTACGGATTTGATGCGCAAGTGCAGTATCGTCTCAACGATTGGTTTACAGATGCCTCTGTCTCTATGGTGCGCGGCAAACACAAAGGCTCGCTACGTGACAGTACCGGCGACGACGAGTATTGGTATGACAACCCGCCCCTCAGCGCCTCACTCGGCGTGGGTCATCAACTAACCGATACGATTGAAGTTGCATGGCAAGGCCAATACTGGGATGAGCAAGACCGTATTCCAGAGAACCCCTCACTGCATACAGCCAATGTGGCGAGCGACGCCTACTTCTTCCAAAACCTCTATGGAGAATGGACGCCTCGAGACGACTTTACGCTACGCGCCACCATCGCTAACCTGACCGATCAGTATTACACACCCTATCTGTCTGCCGGTGTGCCCGCTGCGGGACGCGATGTACGCATAAACGCCACCATTAAGTTCTAGCCTATCCTTCTACTGCGAGATAGCCGATTAAAAGCCGCCTGCGCGGCTTTTAATCGTTTGGACTAACATCAACACTTTTAACCTGATAAATCTCATGGTTTATTTTGGATCCAAATCACGGTATTTATAACGCTTCTTTACCTCCCCCCGACTTATTCGGAGGCAACACATGACGACCATTGCCGTATTTAGTGCCAAATCTTATGACAAGGCCGCCTTTGCTCATGCTAACCAAGCGTTTGGTTACACACTCGAGTTTCATGATTTTCAGCTCACCGCCAAAACCGCCAAAATGGCTCAAGGGGCGGAGGCGATTTGCGCGTTTGTTAATGATGATCTTTCCCGCCCAGTGCTAGAGATTTTAAGTGATGCCAATATCAAACTGGTGGCGTTGCGATGCGCTGGCTACGATCGCGTCGATCTGGAGGCCGCAAAATCGTTGGGGATCACCGTCGTTCGCGTGCCTGCCTATTCTCCCGAATCGGTCGCGGAGCACACGGTGGGCATGATGATGTGCTTGAACCGACGCTTTCATAAAGCCTACCAACGCACACGCGATGCCAACTTTGAACTCGATGGCTTAGTCGGGTTTAACTTTCACGGCAAAACGGCTGGGATCATTGGTACGGGTAAAATTGGGATCGCAACCCTACGGATCCTAAAAGGGCTTGGTATGCGTTTGTTGTGCCACGATCCATATCCTAACCCCCTTGCGATTGAACTCGGTGGCGAATACGTCTCGAAAGAAACACTGTTTGCCGAAAGTGATGTGATTTCTCTGCATTGCCCGATGTCCAAAGACAACTACCATCTACTCGGCGAGCGTGCTTTTGCTCAAATGAAAAAGGGAGTGATGGTGATCAATACCAGCCGCGGTGAATTGCTCGATTCAGTGGCTGCCATTGAAGCCCTCAAGCAAGGCCGTATCGGTGCGCTTGGTCTTGACGTGTATGACAATGAACGGGAGCTATTTTTCCAAGACAAGTCTAATGATGTAATTGTTGATGATGTATTCCGTCGCCTCTCTGCATGCCATAACGTGTTATTTACCGGACACCAAGCGTTTCTCACCAAAGAGGCACTGCACAATATCGCAGATACCACACTCACTAATATTCATACCGTCCTGAACGGCGAGTGTTGCGAAAACCAAATTGCAGACGTCGAAGATCGCAGTGACTAACTTGTTCTAAACGTCTACCGTATAGAAAGAAAAAAGGCCTGAATAATCAGGCCTTTCTAGTGTTGCTGTGATACCTAGGAAACTACATCGCTTCCATAAAAATTTTGGCGATTTCCTCGTGCGTCGCTTGCTTCGGATTCGTGAAACCACACGCGTCATTCAAGGCGTTTTTGGTCAACACATCAATGTCTTCTTCTTTAGCGCCAAGTTCGCGCAAACCCGCTGGGATCCCAACATCGGTCGCCAATGCTTGAATGGCTTGAATGGCGGCTTTTGCGCCTTCCTCGGCATTCATACTCTCCGTATCGACGCCCATTGCCGTGGCCACATCTCGTAAGCGCTCGGCACACACTTGCGCGTTGTAGCGTTGCACATGGGGTAATAGAACGGCGTTACACACCCCGTGCGGCAAATCATAAAATCCACCCAGTTGGTGCGCCATCGCATGCACATAGCCCAAAGACGCATTGTTAAATGCCATACCAGCCATAAACTGTGCATAGGCCATCTGCTCCCGCGCCTCTAGGTTTTGGCCGTCAGCCACTGCAGTGCGCAGGTTTTCTTGAATCAGTGTCATTGCTTTCAGTGCAACTGCGTCAGTGATCGGCGTAGCGGCGGTCGATACGTAAGCTTCAATCGCATGGGTTAATGCATCCATACCGGTTGCCGCCGTTAATGACGCCGGTTTAGCCAGCATCAGCTCAGGATCGTTGACGGAAATAATCGGGGTGGTGTGTTTATCGACAATCGCCATCTTAATGTGGCGCGCTTCGTCTGTGATAATACAAAAGCGGGTCATTTCTGATGCGGTGCCCGCCGTCGTATTGATCGCAATCAGCGGAAGTTGTGGCTTAGCAGACTGGTCCACGCCTTCATAATCACTAATATGACCGCCATTGGCTGCCACTAGGGCGATACCTTTGGCGCAGTCGTGCGGCGATCCACCCCCTAAAGAGATCACACAGTCACATTGGTTCGCTTGTAAAAGCGCTAACCCTTGTGCCACGTTTTCAGTGGTTGGGTTAGGTTGTGTGCCATCATAGACCACACAATCGACTTCTCGGCTATCAAGCAAAGCGGCGATTTGCTTTACCACACCAATTTGATTAAGGACTTTATCTGTAACGATAAGGGCTTTTTTAAATCCATGTGATTGAATCGCGTCTGCGGCTTCAGAAAGGCAACCTGCGCCCATAAGGTTAATAGCAGGGATAAAGAACGTGCTCGACATGACCATTTGCTCCTTTAGTCGGGATCATCGCGGCCCAGACATGACAGGGCCTTTTATGGTTTTTGTTGTAACACGCTGTTTGCTCATCACATTTTGATCCAGCGCAATTTGCACGGCAGGATGCAGTGAAAAGAAGACAAAACTGAGAACTCTGTCAGTGGTCTTTCGTTAAGTGTTTAAAACACCATCACTAATTCATAAATTTGACACTTTCTTGAAGAAGAGTGTCTAAGCTGAAGTAAATTAAACTGACCTCCGTTTGGTTATAGTGAGAAAACAATGGGAATGAAATGCAAACTAACTGCGGTTGCCGTATTGACCGCATCACTGGCCCTCACCGGTTGTGAGTCGATGTCGAACACCCAGAAAGGCGCGACAATTGGCGCGATCACTGGGGCCATCGTGGGAAAATCGACATCGAACCATAAAGGTAAACGGGCCTTTATTGGCGCGGCTATTGGTGCCATTGGTGGTGCAGCTGTCGGTAATTACATGGATCAGCAAGAGCAAGCATTCCGCGAAGAATTGGCGGGCTCGGGCATTCAAGTTGTGCGTGAAGGCGACAATATTCGCTTGATCATGCCCTCGAACATTACTTTCGGGTTAGATCAGGATGCGATTGCGGCCGATTTTTATCCTAAACTCAATGCCATTGCCAATGTGATGCGCAAGTACGACAAAACCTTCTTGAGCATTGAGGGTCACACTGATGACACGGGCGCCGCGGCCTATAACCAGCGTTTGTCGGAACGCCGTGCCATGAGCGTTAAACGCTACCTCGCCAGTCAGTCGATCGACAATGCACGTTTGTACACGTCCGGTTTTGGTGAGACACGTCCACTGGTTGCGAACAACAGCGCGGCAAATCGTGCGCTCAACCGCCGTGTTGAGATTCAGATTGTGCCAAACACGCAATAAGCGCGACGCGATTTATGACCGCCCTCACGCTCCTGTTGAGGGCGGTCATACCGGCATCAAAGCGCATCAAGATTG
This sequence comes from Salinivibrio sp. IB574, assembly GCF_001996205.1. NCBI lineage: Bacteria > Pseudomonadati > Pseudomonadota > Gammaproteobacteria > Vibrionales > Vibrionaceae > Salinivibrio > Salinivibrio sp. IB574. The sequence continues at coordinate 116,874 of NZ_MUFN01000004.1, forward strand.
GCGAGTAATTCATCCGCATGCGCCAAAATCTGGCTTTGCTGCGTCTCTGACATCTTATCCCAATTTCGATACGGCATGGCTGTGCGTGGGTTACGGGCGAATTTGTCGCGATGACGCACCATAAAATGCCAATATAGCGCGTTGAATGGACACGCCTTAGGACCAACTTTCTCTTTCACATCGTATTCGCACCCAACGCAATAGTCGCTCATCCGATTGATATAGGCGCCACTGGCCGCATAAGGTTTCGTCCCCACAATGCCGTTATCGGCGAACTGCGTCATTCCGCGCGTGTTCGGCATTTCAACCCACTCGATCGCATCGACATAGATTGAGAGATACCAATCGTCCACCTCATCAGGGTCGACACCTGCGAGCAAGCAGAAGTTTCCTGTCACCATGAGTCGCTGAATGTGATGGGCATACGCTGTCTCTAACGATTGCGTGATCGCATGCGAGAGACAGCGCATTTTGGTCTTTCCATCCCAGAAAAATGCCGGCAATGTGCCTTGCGCACCAAGCGCATTTTTTTGTGCATAATCAGGCATGTTCGCCCAGTACACACCACGAACATATTCGCGCCAGCCTAAGATCTGTCGGACAAACCCTTCAATCTGAGCGAGGTTGATAGCCTCATTTTGGCGGTAATGATCAATCGCAGCTTGGATCACTTGCATGGGGTGAAGCAACTTGGCATTTAACGCAAAAGAGAGACGGCTGTGGTACAAGCTCCACTGATGAGGGCTTTGTCCTGTCATTGCATCTTGAAACTGACCAAACAATGGCAGGCAGTAGGTGCAAAAATGGGCGAGTAGCGCTTTCGCCTGCTGACGTGTCACCGGCCACATCAAGGCTGACGCCGCATGTCCGATGGTTTTAACCTGATGGCGCTCAATACGAGTGAGAATATCGCTGACATCGTTGGCGAAAATCAATGGCGCGGGAATCGCATCGAGATCCGCTTTTTTTAGCTTATTACGATTTTGCTGATCATAATTCCACTYTCCCCCCTCTGGCTGATCCCCCTCCATTAAGATATCAAACTGCCGACGCATATCGCGGTAGAAAAACTCCATTTTTCGGTGCTTACCGACGGTGAACTGGGTGGTAATCTGTGAAAAGGGTAAGAGAAAATGTTCCGTCTCAACACATTGGGATGCAACCTCATTGGGTAAACGCAATTGTTCGAGTTGCATCGCGAGCCGATACTCATCAGGACGCTGATATTCGAACTGATCGACTTGATAGTGCTCACAAAGAGCGCACAGCAATGCGGGCAAGTCTTGATAAGCTTGCGTGTCATCCAATGTGAGGTATTCGACATCATGCCCCGCCTTTTCAAGCGCATCAGCAAACTGCGCCATTGCAGCAAAAAACGCACAAACCTTTTGGACATGATGGGTCACATAGTCGGTTTCTTGTTTAAGCTCGGCAATGACATATAACACGCCCTGATCGTGCTGCTTAAACCATGAGTGGCTGGCATTCAGTTGATCTCCGAGAACCAAACGCAAGGTGTGATAACGAGATTGAAGCACAGGTACCTCAGTCAGAACTAGTTGGAATAATGGCTAACATACGTAGAAGATAACGTTTTCGATGACAGAAAACCGAGAGGGGCTTGAATATTCGCCGAAACGCTCTACATTGAAGCAGACGTTGTGACCACGCAGACCTTTTCATGCCAAAAGCCATCATTCAACTTTGGATTCTTGTCGGCTATTTTATGATGGCAGTGCCCACGCATGCGATGAACGAACCCCTTAATACATTCGTGCAAGACTTACGTTTTCACGGCTATGTGGACAACTACGGCAATGTGAAACTCCGCTTTTCCCCCATCACGACCTTACCCGCGGGGTTAAAAACGCAAGGGTATTTAGATATCGAAGCCAGCGATATTTCGCGACTGCCTCGCGGACTGGATATCGGCGGTTACTTAAATGCTGCAAATACGCCACTGACGCGGCTACCGCGGCTCAAAGTCGGTGGCTACATCAACCTCACCAATACCGCTGTAACCGCATTACCGCCAAACCTCGTCGTGCGTGGCGACCTCAGTCTGGTCAATACGCCTCTCACCACCTTGCCAAGACGCTTGTACGTTGAGGGCAACCTTTATCTTACTAACTCGCCAATTAGCGCATTACCCGACGATATTTACGTGGGGGGCAATGTATACATTCGCGGCACGAACATTTCGTCTGTGGACCCCAAATTACGCATTCAAGGCCGAGTACTCCCACCTCCAAATCAATGAATTGAATCACAAGGACTGATCGAAATAGCAAGACTATCGTATCGATAGCTGAGCCTTTTTAAACTTACAGTCAAAGATATTCCTTATGATTATTATTCATCACCTTGAACAATCGCGTTCTCAGCGTATTGTTTGGTTGCTTGAGGCACTGGGTGTGCCATATCAAATCAAGACCTACTCGCGTGACCCCAACACCAAGTTGGCGCCTCCCGAACTCAAGCGCGTTCACCCTCTGGGCAAAGCACCTGTAATTGAAGATGAAGGGACGGTCATTGCAGAGTCGGGCGCGATCATTGAGTACATTTTAGAAAAGTATGGTGACGGGCGCTTAGCGCCACAAACACCAGAGCAGAAAGGTCACTATCGATACTGGATGCACTATGCCGAAGGGTCTTTGATGCCAATACTGGTCATGTCGTTGATTTTCAGCAAAATCCCAGAAGCACCGATGCCCTTTTTTGTACGCCCCTTGGCGAAAAAGCTGATGAAAGGCGTCACCGACCAGTTTATTGCACCCCAACTGCGAGACCATCTTGCCATGATCGAACACCACTTAGCGACGCATGATTGGCTGTGTGGTGACACACTCACAGCAGCAGATATCCAAATGAGTTTCCCATTAATCGCAATGCGTTCTCGCCTAGACCCACAGCAACACCGTCACATTGTTGCGTATCTTGAGCGCATTGAACAACAGCCTGGCTATCAAAGCGCACTGTGTGTCGTGGGGCCGCTAAAAACGCTTTAAGCCCGCTAATGCGGGCTCAATCTTAATAAAAATTATGGTTACGCAGGTTGGGTTTGACGAGCCTGAACGACCCAGCGTTGATAACCTGATGATGATTTTAGTTGCTGGTACCATTGCGACACGTGCGGCGGCAGGGTCATTGATGGCGCCACGGCAAGAGAGTGGACCACAGTGCCAATTGCAATATCGGCGAGCGTCATCATGTCAGAAATTAAATAGCGACGCTCGGCAAGTTCATTGTCCAGCTTCTCTAAATCTTGGCGGCACTGCTCAAGGGCCGCTTCTCTCACTTTTAGATCGCTCGATGATTCCAAGCAAGCAGTTTTAACCGCAGGCTGAAACGAAGAGAGGCACCAATCCATCCAACGCTCATAGCGCGAGCGTTGGAACGCACAATCTGGGTACCACATTTTATTGCCATAGCAGGCAACCAAATAGCGCAAAATGGTGTGCGATTCCCACACACTGTTCGGGCCATCTTCTAGTACCGGCACCTGACGCATTGGACATTTTTGTGCCAGTGCATCAGCATCTTGGGCATTATGATGAATATCGACCTCATCCAATTCGATACTTAAATCTAACTCATCAATCAACCACATCACTTTTTGAACATTAATGGCAGAAGGGTGGCCATAAATCTTCATCATTACTCTCCTTGTTAAACGCAATACCTCAAGCGACTCGACGCATTTCTTGGGCCGATGAATGTCACTTTTCATCCCACCACAACGCCAGTCGTATGGAGATCAACCGTCAAGCATGATCCCTGCTTATCAGTGATTTATTTGAGCGTCGCACAATCCTTCTTTTTTAGCAAGTCATCGCGGATTTAACCCGCATCACCCTCCGGACTGACTTTATTGTCGACTTTTCTCAACATAATATGCTGAGGTCCTGCACTGCCACCATGATACAACTCGCCCGTATCGGTGAAACCTGCGCGTTGGTAACACGCAATCGCGCCCGCATTTTTGCAGTTTACGGTCAGAACGAGACGCTGCGCCCACGGGTAGCGCGGTTTGACATAATCCGCCAAGGTCATCATCGCGCGGCGACCCAGTGCGTTACCTTGGTGGTGCTGATCGATAAACACCGCACGAACTCCTATATCACCCGCATGGGCAAAGTCGTATTGCGACGCGTAACCAGTATCAAGAATAAACCCGCCCACAATCACGGTCTCTACCTCAATCAGGTGTAGATGAGCAAATTCATTGGCCGCCGCCAAGATTTCCTCTGGGCGTCCGACAAAAGGCAGCTGCTCATGCGTGATAGAAAGAGATAAAAATGAGGCTAAGTCAGGGGGAGAAAATGGACGTAACAGCACGGGAGATCATCCTTGAGTCTATGAAAAACGGCTAATTTATCATAAAACCGCCTAAGCTGTCCGAGGGGATTATGCCGTATGAATACGCCGCGATCGGCAACCGCCATGCAGGATTAAATCGATATAAAAATAGAGGTCACGATTTCACGCTTTTCCTGTCGTCGATTTGTCATCTTTTTATCACATCGCTTTTCTTCGCTTACCATTTGTGGTTAATCTATTGATTAACAAGGCTTATTAACAAATCACTCAACCAAGGAATGGAAAGATGAAATTAAAACTATTGGCTGGTTCATTGGCACTCGCATTGTGTAGCTCAGCGTTTGCAGCTCACGTCCCAGAAGGCGTGGAGCTTGCCGAGCAACAAACCCTTATTTGGGGGGTTTCTGGCGAAGTACCTACGCTGGATCCGACCAAGTCCAGTGATACCGCCAGTAACAAAATTATCTCAGATTTGTTCGAAGGCATTACATCGCGCACGCCAAGTGGCGATATTGCACCAGGTTTAGCAAAAAACTGGGAAGTCAGTGAAGATGGGTTAACGTATACATTCCATCTACGCGAGGCGACATGGTCTGACGGTGAGCCCATTACAGCGGAAGATGTTGTCTATACACTACAACGTGCCGTCGACCCAGCAACCGCTGCACCATACGCTTGGTATTTAGGCACCGCGAACATTCTCAATGCAACCGAAATCACCGATGGACATAAGCCTGCAAGTGCATTGGGCGTGAAGGCGGTGGACGACCATACCATCGAGTTTACATTGGTGCGACGTACTCCTTATTTCCCCAATATGCTCACCCATTCTTCGACCTACCCTGTACCAAAACATGCGGTAGAGAAGTATGGAGATAACTGGACACGCCCCGAAAATATGGTCAACTCCGGCGCCTATAACTTGACCAACTGGGTAATTAATGAGCGCATCGATCTTGAGCGTAATCCCATGTACTGGAACGATAAAGAAACGGTGATTAACAACACATCGTATGTAACCTCCAGCGATGCCAACGCGGAGTATAATCGTTATCGCACCGGTGAGATCGACGTGACCTTTAGCTTCCCGCTTGAGTCCTATAAGAAAATCAAGCAAGAGCGCCCCGATGAATTCCTAACCATGCCGTCACTTGCGACTTATTACTATTTATTCAACACAGAGCGCGAACCGTTTAACGACGTGCGCGTACGCAAAGCACTCGCCTATGCCATTGATCGTAATGTCGTCACCGACATTATTCTTGGTCAAGGACAGCAACCTGCGTACAGTGCAACACCACCAGCCATCAACAACTTCGAACCGCCGAAATTGGCTTGGGCGGAAATGACCCAAGAAGAGCGTTATCAAAAAGCAAAAGCACTCTTGGCCGAAGCGGGATACACTAAAGACAACCCTCTAGAGTTTGAATTGGTGTATAACACCATGGAATCCCACAAAAAACTTGCATTGACAGTAACGTCTATGTGGAAACGCCATCTACCGGTTAAAGTCAGCTTAGCCAACCAAGAGTGGAAAACCTTTTTGCAAAAGGTGCTACAAAAAGACTTTGATGTGGCTCGCGATGGATGGAATGGTGACTACAATGAGGCCTCAACTTTCCTGAGCTATTTCAGTAGTAAAGGTATGAATAAGTCCAATTGGAGCAACCCTGAATACGACAAGCTGCTTGACCAAGCACTCTCCGTTGTCGACCCAGAAAAGCGTAAAGCCTATTATCAGGAAGCGGAGCGCATTTTCGCCGAGGAGATGCCTGCCATTCCAATGTACTTTTACACGCGTAGTGTAATCAAAAGCCCTAAAGTAGGCGGCTATAATACGGAAAATCCGAACAACCTACGTTACACACGGAACCTTTATATCACTAAAAATTAATCGACCGTGATATCAAAAACGTCACGCCTTGCGCGTGGCGTTTTTGTTTGTCGCGAGCAAAAAGTGGGAGGCGATCTGCATTCAAACTGGTCAAGCACGCACTCCGAACTCAAGAACGATAGATAAAAAAAGCGCCAACCTTCCGGCTAGCGCTTTTCTAAATCAGGTCCCCCGATTGGACTCAACGGGAACGCCCAGTTGGGGGCGCCCAGCTCAGTGACATATTCCGCGAAGCGGAACAATTAAAAATTTAGAGAGCATTGAGTGAGCACCTATCTATACAATAGGCAGGCTCGAGGAAAGCCTAATTCACCAGCATTCTTTGATACTAACACCATAAAAAAAGCGCCAACCTCTTGGCTAGCGCTTTTTTCTAAATTTGGCTCCCCCAACTGGACTCGAACCAGTGACATACGGATTAACAGTCCGCCGTTCTACCAACTGAACTATGGGGGAAACGTGTTTCGTAACAACGAGAAGGATGTTAGGCGATTGCAGCAAAGGGTGCAACCCCTTTTACGGTGATTTATCGCTTTTCATGTTCAAATGGCTAAAAAGACGCCAAAACAAGCGATTATCGCATACATTTTGCATCCTTCCCCCAAAAAATGCCAAGATGACAAACAGACAGAAAAAGGAAACGAACATTGAATCCGGACGCCTCTTCCCTGCCCCGTTTTATTGCTGGCCCGATGCTACGGCGAACCACTCAACATGAAGTCGTCGTATGGGCAGTATTATCAACGCCGCCAGACAAAGGCACATTATCCGTTTTTGATGATCAGACCCTCCTTGCCGCGATGCCACTCTCCTCGGCACAGCAATTTCGCGCAGGGAAGCATGCCTGGGTGATGCTAGCTCATCTCCGATGTGCGCACGGCTTTCCGCTCGATGTACCATTGCGTTACGACATCTTACTCGATCAAAAGCCCTTGTCTGAATGGATACCCGATTTACTCTATGAAGGTGAACGGTCACCGCACTTTGTGATCCCCTCCCAAGCGAACCATTTAGCGCATGGCTCATGTCGGCACCCGCACCATCAGTGTGATGATGCACTGGTCACACTCGACGAAAAACTCGCCAATGAGGAGATGTCACAATGGCCGGACATGCTCATTATGAGCGGAGATCAGATTTACGCCGATGATGTCGCCACACCAATGTTGCAGCGGATCAGAGCCTTGATTGCTCGGCTGGAGCTCAAAAATGAATACTTTGACGCCGCACCGATTGCACATTGCCGGGAACTCGATACGCATCCAGATGGCTACCTCAACCGGACAAAATTGTTACCCGCACAGCGCTCACGGTATGGTTCTCTGTTCGAGCGATTAAAAGGGCGTGCGCTGCCGATCTTCACCTCCCAGACAACCAGCAATCACCTGATTAGCTTTGCCGAACATTTCGCCATGTATTTACTGGTGTGGTCGCCAGAAGCGTGGCGCATCACAAATACAGCCTCAGTCGCACTCAACCGCACGTTAACGCCACAACAGCATTCACGGTATCAGCGTGAAGAGCAAGCCCTGACTGAATTTCAACACGGTCTGCCCCAAGTCAGGCGTCTGTTCGCGCATCTCGCCACTTATATGATTTTTGATGACCACGATATCACCGATGACTGGAACATCACCGTAGGCTGGGAGCAAGCAGCCTATCAACAGCCCTTTTCACGGCGCATTATTGGCAACGGCCTGTTTGCCTATTGGCTATGCCAAGGCTGGGGAAATGATCCTAAACAGTTTGATCCCTCATTTACTGCGCTTGCGACAGCTAGCCAGTTTGGTCAGTCTGGCGATGACCCGAATGATAGTGCGCACGACGCAATGATTGAGACGTTACTTCGCTTTGAGCATTGGCATTACAACGTACCGACGACCCCCTGTGTAGTGGTACTCGATACTCGAACTCGTCGGTGGCGATCGGAGTCCAGCATGAACCGCCCATCCGGCTTGATGGACTGGGAAGCTCTGATGGATTTTCAGCATGACTTACTTAAGCACGATAGTGCGGTCATTGTCTCGGCCGCACCTATGTTCGGGGTAAAGTTTATTGAAGTATTACAACGTATCGCAATTTGGCTCGGCAAGCCCACCATTGTCGATGCTGAGAACTGGATGGCTCATCCGGGCAGTGCTAATACCTTACTGAGTATTTTCCGACACCAGCGTACGCCAACCAACTACGTGATCCTATCGGGTGATGTGCACTACTCATTTGCCTACGACATTCGTATTCGTTTTCGTACCAATAGCCCGCGCTTATGGCAGATTACCGCGAGCGGCTTTAAAAACAATTTCCCAGAGCCGCTGCTGAGCATTTGTGAATGGTGCGATCGTATTTTGTTCAGTCCTCGCTCACCATTTAATTGGCTAACCAAGCGAAAGCGTATGCGGATTGATAGGCGTGATCCCGACACCGCAGGCCCTAAGCGCTTGGTGAACGCCAGTGCTGTCGGGCTGGTCACCTTACAACCGGACGGTTCGCCACATACCATCAGCTTATTGACAGCTGACGGCAAAACCATCCATTTCCCCGATAAAAAAGCGGCGAAAGCCGTCGAGCCCAGTATCCCACCTCTCGACCCGAATCAAGCAGACTGAAACTGGAGAGATCGGTAAAGCACGCCTAGCCTTAATAGCATCACAAGGTGAGAAGGCGGTGTTTATGCAAGGCGAAAATCATGCGCTTATCTTTGAGTTCCCAGAGTACCGTGAACGCATTCATCATTTGAAGGCGAACGATCCTGACTTCCAACTTGATGCCAAGCGTTATCATCAGCTCGATCATCATATTCGTGGTCTAGAAATGAAGCAGATCCCAACCAGCGACGACATTTTTACCGCGATGAAAAAGCAACGTGCACACCTTAAAGATCGCCTCTATCGTAAACTCAGCGTCCACTGATCAAGGAGTTCGTCATGCACCGGATATCGTCGATTGTTTTGTTGATGTTCGTATTGTGCACGCCGTTGAGCGCGCACGGGGTGACTGTCGAGACGGAGACGGTCACTGTGAATGTCGAGGAAGTGAAAAGTGGCTTCGACCACCCATGGGGGATGGCCGAGTTACCTAATGGCGATATCCTGATCACCGAACGGAACGGCACTTTAAAACGCCTAACGCCTAATGGGCTAACGGTGAACATATTAGGAGTACCCAAAGGCGTCTATCAGCAGGGGCAAGGAGGGCTATTTGATATTGCGTTAGCGCCGGACTTCCCCGCGACCGGCACCTTATACCTTTCTTATGCTGCAGAAGATGAACGCGGTCAAGCGGGGACAGAAGTGCTCAAAGCAACGCTGTCACAAGATGTTCTCATCAATAGCAAGGTCATCTTTACTGCATTGCCCAAACGCGGCGGAACCCGTCACTTTGGCAGTCGTCTATTGGTGACCCAAGAGCACCTTTACATCACGCTGGGCGACCGCGGCCACCGTGACCGCGCCCAGTTTATTACCGATCATTTGGGAAGTTTAGTGCGTTTAAACCTTGATGGCAGTTTGCCGGTCGACAATCCGTTCTCTGCTCACGATGCAAAAAAGCCCGAGATTTTTAGTTACGGTCATCGCAATGTGCAAGGTATCACTCTCGATAATAATGGCAGCACTGTCTGGGCGCATGAACACGGCCCTCAAGGTGGCGATGAACTCAATATCATCGAAAAAGGGGTTAACTATGGCTGGCCGATCATCACTTATGGGGTAAATTACGGATTGGGCACACAAATTGGTGAAGGCACCGCGAAAGAAGGTATGCAGCAACCTGTCTATTATTGGGATCCGTCAATTGCACCATCAGGCATGATCATGGTGAACAGTGATCGCTTCCCGATGTGGCAAGGCAACCTACTACTTGGATCATTAAAATTTGGTCTGTTGGTGCGGCTAACCCTCGAAGACGGTAACGTGGTGAGCGAAGAGCGGCTATTTGATGGTCAGTTCGGGCGTATCCGCGACATCATTCAAGCCAATGATGGCAGCATTTTACTTCTCACAGATAAACGAAATGGGAGCTTACTGAAAATCACCCCACGCATGTAAAAAGATGACAACTAATTCAAAGCCGTCTCACCTTTATTATCGGACACAGCTAGTTGGTAATAGGTGCCATCGAAGGCAAGGTTGGTGATTAGCCACGTACTGCGTGCCTTGCTACGATCGTCAAACTGAAAGCCACACAAGTAATCATCGCTGAGTAATCGGTGTGAGAGTATCGAACCATTAAGCGTGAGATCTTGATTCGGGGCGATATGGTCGAGGTTCAACGTTGCCTTTTTTTCTGGTGCTAATTTGGCGCCCATTGAACGGTAAGCAAATAAACATCCGCCAACCGATAAATCGCGGATCTCCACCTCAATCTTGCTCATTCCCTCTGTGGCAAGCGTCGCTGATAACGCTACTGGAAAGCGCTTGTCTTGTCGCAATGGTGTGGCTGTCGCGCCTTCACGAAGAAGCTCAATGCACACAATACTGCAGTGGCTCTCTAGCACGCCTTGCACCTTGCCACTGAATCGGACTAGCGACCCATCTGCGGCCACACCATGCAATCGCACTTGATAGCCTGGGTTCAAATATTGCCCTTTTTGCTGCGCCGATAGAGACGGGATTTGGGTGTAGCAGTAACGTTTTCCGTCTGTACCAAGCATAATGGCATTAAAGCGAAATAACCCTTTCATTGGCGTGTGGACATGCATACGCACTAAGGCTGCGCTTCCCAGTTTTAAAGCCGCTTGAGATCCTGACAGGGCAATTACATCATCTTGTTGTTCAATGGCGTTGAGCTGTTCTTGGCGTGGCATGTAAGGTTCCTCGACAATCAGTCATCAAAGCAAAGGTGCAACGGCAACGCGCACAACAGCTATACGGAGGCGTACCAATAGCGTTTATAACGAGTGTTGTTAGCCTAAAGATCAAAAAGTGTGTTTTTAGATTGTGATTCAGCACCTTGCACTTCAACCAGTATAGACCTTGTATCAGACGCATGGTACGTTTTGGTTTTGACTTAACACTAGCGACTTTCAAGGACGATCTATGCGACCCCGACTCTGTGCGCTCCTACTTTCTCCATTATTTATCTTGACGCCAAACGCCTATGCCGATGAGCCAGCCTGCGGCGATGTCACGATTGCGGATATGAATTGGAATTCAGCCACCCTAATGGCACATGTTGATCAATTTATCCTCGCTAACGGCTATGGATGCGACGTTCGTTTGGTCCCCGGTGACACCATGCCAACAGGCGTATCGATGACAGAAAAGGGTGAGCCGGACATTGCGCCTGAGTTCTGGACCAACTCGCACAAAGCAATGCTCGATAAAGGGGTGGCTGATGGGCGACTCAAATACGCCGACAATGCATTTAGCCAAGGCGGAAATGAAGGCTTTTGGGTGCCAAAATACATGGTGGACCAACATCCAGAGCTTGCTACCATTGAAGGTATTAAGTCACATCCAGAATTATTTCCACACCCTGAAGAGCCCGACAAAGCGGCGTTTATGGGCTGCCCCGCCGGATGGACTTGCCAAATTTCTGCCACGCACCTTTTTGATGCACTTCAACTGGGTGAAGCCGGTTTTGAGATGATCGATCCCGGCTCTGCCGCTGGCCTGGCTGGAACCATTGCTCGTGCCAATGATCGTCGTGACGCGTGGTTTGGTTATTACTGGGCACCGACGCCGGTGATGGGCAAATATGAAATGGTCGAAGTGGACCTTGGCGCAGAAGTTGATCTTGAGCACTATAAAAATTGTATCACTCAAGCGGAATGCCAGACCCCAAAAGTCACTGCATTTCCCACCTCTCCCGTGCACACACTCACAACAGCGTCATTTGCGGAACAATCGCCGGTCGCCTTTCGCTACGTTCAGCAACGTGAATACGATAATAGCATCATGAGTGAGATGCTCGCTTGGATGGATGATTATCAAGCTGATGGCGAGATCGCCGCCGATGAGTTCTTACGTCGCTATCGCGACCTTTGGCACCAATGGGTCAGTGAAGAGGCCGCCGCGCGCATCGAAGAGGCCTTGGGGGATGACGCTTAACTTGCAATACGCGAAACGGGTCTAAATAAAAAGCCGAGGGACATATCACCTCGGCTTTTCTTTTCGCTTACAGAACACCTAATTCACGCAAACGCTCAGTCAGGTAACTTTTCGCCGTATAGCGAGAAGACAGCACCACATCCGGTTTCGGATGCAAAAACAGCGGTAACGAGATCCGTGCTTTGGTTTTATCTGCGCCTTCAGGATTAATCACGCGATGGGTGGTTGAGGGGAAGTAGCCGCCCGATGCTTCTTGTAGCATATCGCCAATATTGACAATTAAGTTACCGAAGTCACACGGCACATCTAGCCAGCGCCCGTCTTTCGCTTTCACTTGCAGACCCGGCTCATTCGCTGCAGGCAGGATGGTCAACAGGTTAATATCTTCGTGGGCGGCAGCACGGATAGCGCCTAGCTCTTCATCGCCTTTTAACGGCGGGTAATGTAATACGCGTAACAATGTCTGCTCACTCCCTGCAATCATGCTAGAAAGTGATTGTGAGTAGTGCTCACTGACGCTGTCCGGTGACTGACGCTCAACCCATGATAACAAGGTCTCAGCCAAGCTGGTCGCTTGTTGATAGTAAGATTGCAGGTTGTCACGGAGGGCCGAAGGACACTGCCCCCAAGGGTAGTAGTGAAAAAATTCCTTTAAATCGCGCTTCGTGTGGCCTTTCGCCGTTTCCGCAATTTTAGAGGGGAAAAAACCATCTTGGGTATCGGGCTTAAAGGTAAACGCGTGTTTTTCCTCAGTGTTAAAAAAACCTTCCCATTGGTTGTAAATATCAGCCACGAGCTGCTGTTGTAGTGGGTGGTTTTTAAGCACGCCAAATCCCGTTTCGCGTAAGGATTCAACAAAGGCTTGCTCCGCATTAGGCGCTTGAAAGTCAATGGCTTGCAGTGTCATAGGGTACCTGTAATCGTTTGCTTATTATCGTGAGGTTGCAGGATGGTTAGTTTACCAGCCAAAAGGCGCCATACAACGCCACTATGTTTCACATCAGAAACACATTGTCACCATTTAGAAACAAACCCTGATATAGGGTCACGTGCGCTGTCGTGTTAAACTCTGCACTTTGATACACACAGGGAGTGAAAATGGGTGTTATTCGTTGGATCCTTGGCCGGATCATTCTCGTTGTTGAAGCGCTCACTAAGCCTAAGCCACCAAAGCTGAACGCAGATCAGCACCAAGCCATGGTCGCGTTTTCAAAGCAAGTGACCTTATATCAATTTCAAGCATGTCCATTTTGCGTCAAAGTTCGTCAAGCAAGCCGAAAGCTTGGACTGCCACTAGCGGCAAAAGACGCCAAGCGCGATATGGCCGCCCGACGTGAGCTGGAACAGGGAGGCGGAAAGATTAAAGTCCCCTGTTTGCGTATTCAACAGGGCGATGAGGTGAAATGGATGTATGAGTCAGATGATATTATTGCGTATCTCAATCAAGCCACGACTCCGATTACACAAGCTGATTGAATGATTAATTAGACAATATAAGGCTCGGCGTCTACATTTTATTAGACAACGAGATCAACCTTCGCTTGCCCCTTTTGCCCGAAAAGACTGACTCCATGGACTTGGGCATTAACAAACTGTCCTTGCTAACTCGCAAGGACAGTTTCTTTTTTCAACCGAGCCTGCGTTTAAGCACTTCCCAATATCGCAAACAAGACCGCAGTTACCACCCCCACTGCAAAGACATAAGGGAATTGCGTACGGATATGGTCGACGTGATCGTTACCCGTCGCCATCGACGCGACAATGCCTGTATCACTGATCGGTGACGTCATATCGCCAAAAATGGCCCCAGATATCGATGCGCCAATCATCAAGTGCGGGTCAATGCCTGTCGCTGCACCAATCTGAATACCAATCGGGATCATGATTGCAAACGTGCCCCACGAGGTCCCAGTCGCCAATGACATAATAGCGGCAATCACAAAGACAAAAGCGGCTGATAATCCTGCAGGCAAAATGCCATCAATCACCTGAGTGATGTAGTGCCCCGTATGTAAGTCTGCCGATAAATCCCCCATTAAAAATGCCAGCGACATAATTGCCCCCAGAGGCATCATATTCGCGTATCCGGCTAACAAGTGGCGGAAAAAGGCATCTAATGACAAGACACGCGTGCCGATAAAGAAAGCCATCGCGACCGCAGTCCCTGCCATCACCGCCCAAAAAACAGCGGTCGAGCCCGATCCAGAGGCAATATCGCCATTACCCGTGATAAACAGGCCCACCGGCACCATTAAAATGGTGCTCAGTAACGGCAAAACAAAATAGCTCACTTTGCCTAGCGGCTCATCATCGCGCTGATGATCGCCAGCAATAGGAAAGGCGCCCTCACGCAATACTTGCCCAGCTGCCGCACGTTGGTCAGCTTTCGCCATTGGCCCCCAACTCGCCCCAGTGAGCACATAAAACAGCACCGCGAGCAAGGAGAGCCATGCCATTAAGTTGTAAGGGATGGCATACAATAGAATGGTGAAGGGCTCGCCTTCAACATACCCTTTGCTGACTTGCACGCCGATAATCGCCATCATCGCGGCGCCCCAACCATTGATCATCACACTGGAGCAAGTCGCAACGCAGGATGACTGGATCACATAGGCGAGCTTCTCGCGAGAGACGCGATAGTGATCGGCTAAATCACGACTCACCGTCCCCGCTGACATAATGGAAATTGAACTTTCAATAAAAATCAGCATGGTGGTGACCATTGCGAGCAACTGCACCGCAATCGGGTTTTTCACCAATTGAGCACGCTCGGTGAGCGCATGAATCACAGCCCGCGTGCCGCCTGTGACTTGGATAAGACGAATTAACCCGCCGACCATAAAGCAAAACAGAATGGTGCGGGTGTTCCCCGCGCTGGCAAACACACCAATATAACTATCCAGTGCCTTCGCCACGCCTGCGAATGGATTGAAATTCGCAATCACGGTATAACCCACCATCGCCCCTGCCAGCAGCGACAGAATCACCTGACGCGTGACCACAGCAAGCACAATCGTGACCAGTGGCGTCACCACCGTCCAGACGCCATAATCGGTCATGAYGCCTCCTGATCAAGCGCGTGCAGAAGATCTTCAATTAAGTCACGGCTATCTTCAATGCCAACTGAAAGCCGGAAGGTGGTATCGAAAACCCCCATCGCCTCGCGTTCCTCTTCACTCATGGAGCCGTGAGACATGGACGCCGAATGGTTGATCATACTCTCCACACCACCGAGCGATTCCGCCAAGATGAAGTAGCGTAAGCGGCTTAAAAATCGCTCGCTTTCCACCCGCGTGCCTTTTAGCTGAATGGTGACCACTGCCCCCCCTGAGCGCATTTGCGTTTGACAAAGCGCATGTTGCGGGTGTGACGGTAAGCCCGGATAGAAAACCGCTTCAATGGCAGGGTGGTTTTCCAGCGCGGTCGCGACTTTTAGCGCATTATCGCATTGGCGCTGCATACGCAGATCGAGCGTTTTTAATCCGCGTAACGCGAGATAAGCATCAAACGGCGAGGCAATCGCGCCGACCGTGGTTTTCGCAAAATCAATTTTTTTCGCCAGCGCTTCATCAGCGGTGACCAGCGCGCCGCCAATCATATCAGAATGCCCACCAATGTATTTGCTGGTCGACAACATCACAATATCCGCTCCTAAACGTAACGGCGTTTGGTTCCACGCAGTCGCAAAGGTGTTATCCACACAGGTTAATAACGCATGCTCGCGGGCAAACTGGCAAATAGCGGTAATATCGACAAGTTCCAGCAACGGATTGGTTGGGGTTTCAATCCAGATCATCGCCGTGTTCGGCTTGACCGCGGCTGCTACGGCATTCAAATCGTTGAGATCAACATAATCGACACTGATCCCATTATTGGTGGCGCGGAGTTTGTCGAACAAGCGATGCGTCCCCCCATACACACCGCGCATCGCAATAATGTGCGCGCCTGCCGGCAGCAGTTCTAAGGCCAAGGCTGTCGCTGCCATCCCCGAGGCCGTCGCGGTCGCATAACAACCTTGCTCGAGCGCTGCCAATGCACTCTCGTAAGCTGAACGGGTTGGATTCGCAACCCGCGAGTAACCAAAATCGGCCTGATGGCTAAGGTCAGATTGAATGAAACTACTGGCCGTGTAAATCGGCGGGAAAGCCGCATTGTGCCCTTTATCCGTTTGATCACCACCGTGAACAGCTAACGTAGAAAAGTGGGGTTGTTTCATACTTTCACCCATTAAAAGAATATTGGTTTAATAATTGTTTTTATTTTAGCCATTATGACGACTTATAAACAAACTAGCATGATATTGTATGACCATAATGATTGATAAATAGAATTATCTTCTAGCATATAAGAACAAGTTACTTTGCTAAGCCTACCGAATGCACCCTCCACGCCCACACTTGAGTAAGCCAGTGCGTACAACTACGTTTAATAGGGAGGGCTCAGGAGGCATATATAATGGCAAACAGCATCATAACTGGCAGAGCGACGTATCATCACTTCTTTCAATGGATATTGATTGTCGGATGGGTGATCGCGACGACCGCCGGTCGCGCGGCGATTGCCAGTCCCATGCTTACTGTTACCAGTAAGGAAGGAACAGAGTCTTTTACGCGCGAACAATTGGTTTCGGTGGCCGATCGTACCATTCAAACCGCTACGCCTTGGACGAAGGGCAAGCACGTGTTCCTTGGTGTCTCCGTACAAAAGTTACTCGCCATACTGGATATGCCACCAACGAAGCTCAAAGTATATGCGCTCAATGATTATTGGGCAGAAATCACAATAGAGGACATCGAAAAATATAATCCTATTTTTGCCATCAAAAAGGATGGGCAATGGATGCGTGTTCGCGATAAAGGGCCGATATGGGTGATATACCCTTTATCGGAAGAAAACCTACTGGACAGTGAAATAATACACAGTCGTATGGTATGGCAAACCCATCGCGTGGAAATATTGCATGAATAGCCGCATGACAAAAAGCCAGTCCTCTCTCGCTACAATTGTCAGCCTCTTAGGTGGGTGCCATGCTTAAACGTCCTGTAACTTGGTTCATTGCCTTTGTGTTCGCGATCTTTATTTTTGCAGTCGTAACGCTTTATCAGTTCAACCAAAACTACTCTCGCCAAGCAGTACGTACTCAGTTATCAGCTTGGGCATTAGCTCAAATGGAGCTAGAAACCTTGGAATTTCGTAGTGATCTCGCCTTATACCTGCAAACTCAGCGCCGAGATCGCAGTAACCTCATTTTAAAGTACGATATTCTGTGGAACCGCTATGACACCTTTTTGACCAGTAGCGAGACGCAAACATTGCGGCAGACCTTTAATGCAACACCTGTTGTCGAAAGAGCATTCCGCTTACTAAGACGATATGAACAAGCGGTGTTGGAAGGAAACACGCCTCGCTTGCAACTACTACTTAGTGAAATGGATGCCATACTACCCGCCATTCGGGATTTAATGATTAACAACTTTACTGGACCCGCCGCTATCAAGCAGCGCGAATACCTCGAGAACCAATTGAAAGGGATGTATCTCGCTGTTGGGCTGATTCTCACGCTGCTCGTGTTCTTTTCGGTTCGCATGTACCGTGACAACATCAAACAACAGAAAATGGCGTGGTTAGATAATGTAACGCAACTACCTAATCGCAATTATTTACTGCATGCCCTTCAACAAGCCGCAACGAAGCAAACGATGCACACCCTACTTGTCATTGATATCCGCCGCTTTAAAGACATAAATGATTTACTGGGGTATGAACAAGGAGACCATGCACTCACTAAACTCGGGCATAAACTCAATAGTATCTGCTCACCTTATGGTTATATTTGCGCGCGCTTAAGCGGTAACAAGTTTGCGGTTTTAACCACAGTTGATGGTCACCATCTAAGCTTTTTTACCCAACCACTACGCGATACGCTAAGGCATGCGATTGATGATATTTTCCCTGATGCGCGACTGACAGTTGCTATCGGTATCGCAAAGAGTTCAGACCTCGATCCCATCATCCACAAAGATGGGGATGCGTTTGCCAATACTCTGTTGAACAATGCCGATCTCGCGTTGCTAAAAGCCAAAGAAATTTCTCCTTCAAAAGACAGTATCGTGGTCTTCAAACCTAAGTTCGAGGCCGATGCGCGTAAACGCCGGCAACTGAAAGATGATTTAAAAGCGCTACTGCTTGATGAAAGTCAGGATGAACTGTATCTGGTCTATCAGCCGATTATATCGTCAGAGCCCAACAAACTGAGTTGCGAAGCTTTGATTCGTTGGCGACATCCAACCTTAGGCCCAATCAGCCCACAGTTGTTAATCGATGTGGCAGAAGAAGCTGGTCTCGGACAGCGGCTTGGTACTTGGATCCTACGCCAAGTTTATGCGGCGATGAATACTGAGTGGCAAACCATCAATCAGCATATCGATGTTGCCATCAATCTGTCCGACTCTTTCTTCAGTGAGTCATTGCTCTCAGACGTGGTGAATATTTTTATGCACCATCCAGAGCAACGCAAACGGTTAGTGTTTGAAATCACCGAGACCATGACCATTGATGATATTGGTCGATTTAGCTTGCTCATGAACCAGTTAAGAGACATTGGCGTCAAGCTCGCCTTAGATGATTTTGGTACCGGATGGTCATCGATGGCGGTATTGAATCACTTAAGCTTTGACAAAGTGAAAATTGATCGCAGCTTTGTCGAGCACATGGCAACTATTTCTCGTCAGCAAATACTGGTCGATACCATTTGTTATATGTCACATCAGCTCGGGATCCGCGTGGTTGCCGAAGGGGTTGAAACACAGGAACAATTGATCAATTTACAGCAGATGGGAGTCGATGAGTTTCAAGGCTATTACTTTTCTAAGCCACTCAGCGCCATTGATTTTTACGCGTTTTGTACTGACCACCTCAGTAAGAAAAATGYATTTTCACTCAAAAACTAATCTAAGATTTCTTCAATATCGACCACCTTCGAACGGTTTACAGTGATTTTCCAACGCTGATATACCGTGGGCTGGTCTTTGATCTTTTGACAGCTCACCAAATTGAATTGGTGGCGTTTTTCAACCGAGTCTTTTAAAACCTGTCCATCGTTTAGACGATACAAACGCTGACTTCCACGATCCATTAAACGCGAGAAAGAACGAAAATCGAGCTTCCAAACATCTCGGGTCGTGTCATAGCCTGACAAAAAGCGAGTAGTCTCTAGCTGGGTTTTAACCTTTAGGCGCACCACAGCCTCTTCTTGTT
>NZ_MUFN01000040.1:0-26766 GCF_001996205.1 Salinivibrio sp. IB574
GTCATTGAGGAGCTAAAACAAAGCGGAGAGTTCGATAATACCTTGATTGTGCTCACTGGCGATCACGGCCAAGAAATGAATGACAACCAACTGAATTTTTGGGGACATAACAGTAACTTTACTGACCCACAAATTCATGTGCCTTTCGCGATGATAGGCCCCGTCATCGATGCAACACAGGTAGATACTGGCAAGCAGCTAACCAGCCACCAAGATGTTGTGCCCACCCTGATGAAGCATTATTTAGGCGTAACATCCGATCCAGCCAGCTACGCGATTGGTCATGACTTACTTGCACCAAACCCCGGTCAAGATTGGGTGTTATCGTCAAACTACAGCGGCTATGCGTTGGTCACCGACGACACCATTTTAGAAGTGGGTGCGGGAGGGCAATATCAATACATGGATAACACCAATCGACCGATAGAAAACGCGTCACCTGACTTTGCGCAAATGGAAAAAGCCCTCGAGCAAATTAGCCGTTTCCGCTAGTCCGTCGCTTGCACGTTAAAGCCTATCCGTTTATGAGCCTCTGTCTTCCAGAGGCTCATCTATTCATTTTCTACAGGCTAGATCCAGTCAAAAAACTGCACAAACTCCTGCCATTGCGCCGATGCATCCGCTAGCCGCGCTGGATAAAAACGCACGGCCTGACCGGGTGGCGTTTGCGCCAACATGCTCAAGCTGGCACGAGTTAAACAGCCAAGCTTAGGATAGCCACCGAGTGTTTGCCGATCATTGAGTAGTACAATCGGCTGACCGTCAGGGGGCACTTGCACGGCCCCGAGCGCAATGCCTTCGGAAACAATTCCCGGTTGCTTGCTGACAACGCTCGGTCCATTGAGCCGCACACCCATACGATCACTGTGCTGATCGACCGTGTATTCGCCATCAAAAAATGCCGCTTGCGCCTCGGCGCTGAAGCTATCAAACTGATACCCCGGCACAAGCGCCAGTGGAGTCAGGGCATTGTAGTCAGGAATAAAACGTGTCGGTACACCGCGCCCCCTCGGCAACAGCGCATGCGGTCGGCAAGGCAATACATCTCCTTTGGTGAGCGCCATGCCTCCCGCCTGTTCACTTAATCCGGAATGCAGACCGCCGAGTTGATTACGCATCACCGTCGCGGCACTGCCAAATGCGCTATCGACCGCCCAGCCGCCACGCACCGCGAGATAGGCCCGCAAACCACGGCGCGCGTAGCGTAAACGTAATTCATCACCCGCATTTAGCGTCAACGTCTGCCACATACCCACGCGCTGACCATTGATACAAGGTTGCATGTCTGCGCCGGTGATGGCGATCGACATCGCGTGGTCAGCACGAAAGCGTGCTTGACCCATGGTTATCTCGACCAGCGGTGTATTCGCGGGGTTATCGAGTAAATAATTCGCCCAAGCAAATGCGTGGCAATCGACCGGTCCGCCTTGGCTTAAGCCAAGCTGGCCCACCCCGTAGCGCCCTGTGTCTTGCACCAAGCTCAATACGCCGGGGTCGAGCACCGTTAATCCTGCCACCATTGACCTCCTGCCGCGCGGTAATCAGACTCTGACATCGGCTCAAAACAGACGGTATCACCTACATCAAACGGCATCATGGGCGATTGACGGGGATTAAATAGCACCTTGGGACAATTGCCAATAATTTGCCAGCCTGCGGGCGAAGCCGCCGGATACACCGCAGTTTGCTGTTGGGCAATGCCCACACTACCAGCGGGGATCTGATGACGAGGCGTGGTATGACGTGGCATGGCTATGGTCTCATCCACCGACGCAAGAAAGGCAAAGCCGGGCGCAAAACCAATCGCACAAACGGTGTAAGTTTGTTGGCTGTGTCGCGCAATCACCTCTTGTTCACTCACGCCGGCAAACTCGGCGACCGCAGCCAGATCGGGTCCGACCGAGGGGTGATAATACACCGGCAACGACACGTGTTTTCCGCCCACGGCGTCGTCGGTGACTCGCAATGAGTCGCTTTGATTCATCACCCAGGTTTTCAACGTTTCTGGCGAGAGTAAGCGAACATTCACTTCCACCAGAACGCTGGTGTAGGCGGGAATTAACTCAACCACACCACGGCCAAAGTGTTGCTGGATTCGCTCACACAGCGCGGATAACTGTGGGACTAAGGCAAGATCGATCTTATTGCCCAACCGGATCATTACCGTCGTTTCACTGACCTGCTCAACCTTGAGTGTCATGGTGTTAAGGCCTTTCTGAGTTGTTTTATCGCCTCGACCGATTGTGGGTTATCTCCATGCACACACACCGTATCCGGCGAAAGCGAGAGCGTTTGTCCCTCGAGGGTTGTCACCGTGCCATGTTGAGATAACTGCAATACCTGTGCAATCATCGCGTTGGCGTCATCTAACACCGCGCCCGGTTGATCGCGCGGCGCCAATTGCCCTGACGCCAGATAAGCTCTATCAGCAAAGGCCTCAAAAATCAACGGCACACCGGCTCGTTGGGCAAGCTGGCGATGCTGACGGTTATCAGGCAATGCCAACACCATTAATGGCGTATTGGGCAGCGTATCAGCCACCGCAGCCAACACCGCTTCAAAGCAATCATTGTCCACCATCATGGTGTTATACAGCGCACCATGAGGCTTCACATAATCAAGGCTCGCATTAAAGCGTGCACAGATCCCTTGTAACGCGCCGATTTGATAGCGAACGAGGTGACTAATTTGTGCCGGGGTATGATCAATATGACGACGGCCAAAGCCCTGCTTATCGGCGTAGCCGGGATGAGCACCAATACTCACATTGTGCTTCACTGCAAGTGCTACCGTGGCCGCCATTACATCAGGATCAGAGGCATGAAAGCCACACGCAATATTGGCCATATCAATCCACGGCATCAGCGCGCTATCCATTCCCATCGTCCACGCACCAAAGCTCTCACCCATGTCTGCGTTTAGTTTCATCACTCCCTCGATTTCACTGACTTTGCTTTACCTTACGGTTTTTTAACCTGCGGATAAACCAACAAAATAGTCAGGATGTGAGTCTTGTGTTGTACTCATAAGACTGATAGTTTAAACCACTATGAAAACGGTATTTGATACACACACTCTAGTGATTTTTCGCACCCAGTGGTGGCGCGCGCTTTAGCGTGCCATTGAGTCTGGTATTCATTGGCCGCCGGTAGGCAGTCAATGAATCGTTTTCAACTTCCCTGTCTCCGTCGGCTTTTATCCTCAAGGAGACACCAATGCACACCCCCTACTCTATCGATAAAAACGCTATCGACAAAAACGACGTTATTCTGACCGGCGATCGCGCCACTGGCCGCTTACATCTTGGTCATTACAGTGGCTCACTTAGCCAACGACTTGCCTTACAAGAACAATGTACTCAAACCATTCTGGTCGCAGATATGCAGGGATTAACCGACAATGGCCATCAACCGGGTCACGTCGCCACGCATATTTTAGGCTTGGTCGCGGACTATCTCGCGGTTGGGCTTGATCCTGATAAGGTCACAATTTGTCAGCAATCCCAACTTCCTGCGCTCGCAGAACTCACCATGTTTTACAGTAATTTAGTGAGTTACGCACGACTGGTCCGCAACCCCACAGTAAAACACGAAATCAACGACAAACAGTTTGGACAGCAAGTTCCCGTCGGTTTTTTAACCTATCCAATCAGTCAAGCTGCCGACATCACCGCATTTGGTGCTAACCTCGTGCCAGTAGGCGATGATCAACTTCCTATGATCGAGCAAACCAACGACATTGTGCGCAAATTTAATCACGTTGTCGGCGAGCCTGTATTACGCGAATGTCGTGCACTCACCAGCAAAGCATCGCGCTTGCCGGGTGTTGATGGTAAAAGCAAAATGTCAAAATCTTTGGGTAACGCCATCTATCTTAGCGATGACAATGACACCATACGTGACGCGGTACGATCCATGTACACCGATCCTCAACACCTGCGCGTCTCAGATCCCGGCCGAGTCGAGGGCAATGTCGTTTTTACCTACTTGGATGCTTTCCACTCTGATGCTCAACACGTCGCCGAATTCAAAGCCCATTATCAGCGCGGCGGTCTAGGGGATATGACAGTGAAAAACGTGCTGACCGATATCTTAACCTCCCTGATATCACCCATTCGAGAACGGCGAAAAGCACTCATGAACGCCCCTGATTACTTGTGTGATGTCCTAAAAAATGGGCAGAAAGAGGCGCGTATACAGACAGACCAAACATGCCAGAATGTTAAGCGTGCGTTGGGCTTGCTTGTGGGATAAAGAGGTAAGAGGAGTGAGTGAGAAATGGCTTATATTTACTTACCAATGATGAATCAGATAGTTATCGCAATCTCTTATGCATAACGAGTTAGACAGATGTAAAAGATTGCAAGATATTTCCCAATCCACATCAAATAAAAGGGCTTTTTGCGCGGCAAACGGAAAAAATGTCTTCCATACTTTAGCGAAATCGAAACCATAATTAACACAAGGTATCCGGTATGTTGAAGTTAATGCTGCGCGGAAAGCTCTTAGTGCTTGCCATCGTACCTTTGGTATTATCCATTCTCGTTACGTTGTTTATCACTACCTATTACGAGCGAGAACTGGTCGAAGAGAACATTGCCACTTTTCGAACCAAATTAATTGATGAGCGAAAAATGCAGCTTCGCGAAGCCACAGAAATTGCCGCGACTGTAGTAAAAAACGCACAGCAAGCGGGCGGTGATGCCACGCAAAATGTCAAAGACGCACTTCGCGAAGTGACCTTTGGTAAGGCGGGCTACTTTTACATCTACGATAAACAAGGCAACAACGTATTCCATGCCTTAAAGCCAGAGCTAGAAGGCCGGTCCTTGATCAACCTTACCGATCCCAAGGGCAATAAAATTATCGTGGGTCTGCTCGAAGCGGCGCAAAGCGGTGATGGCACCTTCACCTACCTCTACCAAAAGCCGGGTACCAATGAACTGATCGAAAAGATTGGCTATGCCGATATGGTCAACAACGGACAGTGGATGTTGGGAACGGGGGCGTACATTGACGACATTGAGGCGCGCGTTGCCGATTTCCGTGAAAATGCAGAAGAGGCTTTAGCGGCACAAACGGCACGAATGATCATTGCGGGCATTCTTATTCTGATTGTTACCTTTGTCGCGGTTGCCTTTGTTGCCCAACGGATGTCAACGCCAGTGAAAGACATGCTGGACAACCTCAATGATATTGCCGACGGTGATGGCGACCTGACCCAGCGCCTGAAAATTAAAGGCAGTGATGAGATTGCTCTGCTAGGGGATGCGTTCAACCGCTTTATCGATAAGCTACAAACCACCATACGTAGCGTGGTGGATGTCACGGAAAAAGTGAGCCACACCGCACGCACGATTGACGAGCAAACCCAGATGGTTGCCACGCAATTACAGACTCACGATAACGAGACTGAGCAAGTGGTCACCGCTGTTACCCAGATGAGCTCGGCCGCGCAAGAGGTGTCACAGAACGCCACCCAAGTGGCTGATGCCACCAGTGCTGCTACTGACGATGCGCGTCACGCCCAAGAGAAAGTGCAATTCTCGATCACCTCGATGCAAGCGCTGGTCGAGCAAATGAATACCTCGAGTACACATGTGGATTCGCTGAATGAGCAGTCTCATAAAATTACTGGCGTGCTTTCTGTGATTGGCGATATTGCTGAACAAACCAACTTGCTGGCGCTAAACGCTGCCATTGAGGCCGCACGTGCAGGCGAACAGGGTCGCGGCTTTGCGGTGGTCGCTGATGAAGTGAGAACCCTCGCAAGCCGTACGCAAAAGAGCACTCACGAAATTCGCGAAATGCTGGATGAGCTACAGTCGTACGTCAATCAGGCTGTAGAGGGGATGAAGCAAAGTAACGACACCTGCCAGCAAACCTCGGAGGCATCCAACGAAATTGGTAGCGGCATTGATTCGGTGAGCAATGCCATTACCCAAATCAATGACATGACCAGCTATATCGCCTCGGCCGCCTCGGAACAAACCACAGTGACCGAAGACATTCACCGTAATCTGGTATCGATTCGCGACATTGTGAGCCAGCTACTCAACGCCAGTAATGACTCGGCACAAGCGGCGACAGACTTGAATCAGACAGGCGAAGAGCTCAAACGCCTGGTCAGCCAGTTTAAAGTTTAACCGCCAACATCAAGCCAAAAAGGCGCTGATCACCAGCGCCTTTTTCTACTCCGCCCACCGGCTTATCTTTCTACTTCGGGCAGCGCGCGCGCCATCAATGCACCCAGCAGGCCCAACGCCGATAGCACCGCAATCACCACCATTAATCCCCACTGGCTCAACCATGCCGTGACGCCGCCCATGAATAAGAGCACAAAACCAATCAGCGTATTGCTGACCGAGACATAATCGGTGCGCTGATTGCCCTCAGCCATATTCACGATGTAGGTTTTACGCCCAAGGCGCACACCCTCGTGAGCAATGGTCAGGACAAAGTAGACGGCAGGCAGTACCCATGGCGAAGAAAATAACGCGGGATACCAGTAACTGATACTCACCACCACCAGCCCCAATAACGCCGTCACCACGGCAGCCATTATCATCACTTGGCGGCTGGACCGATCGGCAAACAGCCCCCAAAAAGGGGCCGACAACAAACTTGCGATGCCGCTAATTGCGACAAAGCTTGCGGTGGTGACCGCCAACGCTTGGCTATGCTGACTGGCTAACAGCACATAATAGGGCGCGGATAGGGCCGAGCAAAGTAACAGTGAACGGGTGATCACAAAGTGGCGTAGGCGTCTATCATCCACCAATAAGCGCAGTTTAGACAGTGCATGCGTCAGCGCATTGGCACCGCCTTCAGTGGCCCCTTCGTATTCATCCACTTGGCTGTAAACCGCCGCGGCAGTCCACCAAAGCACTGCGCCGAACGCCAATAGTGCGCAATAGACCCATACATGCTGTTGATCCGAGACGCTAAACAATCCGACACCGGCGGCAATCGTCACCGCCCCCGCCAAGCTTGACGACCATCCATTCAAGCGTCCTCGTTGCGGCTTAGGAATGGTTTTCCCTAACACATCTTTCGAAGCGACCGAGCACAAGCCTCGCGCCAGACTAAATACCACCAGCAAGCCAACAATGCTCCAGCCGGCTACTTGACCGGTTAAAAGCAACGCTGCGATCGCCATTGCTAGGATACACGCTCCTTGAATAACAGAGCCGGCCACCCATGCCCACTTACGTACCGCAAATTGGCGGACATAACCGGCGATACCTAACTGAGGCACTAACGACCCCGCCTCTCGTATTGGCACCAATAAGCCAATTAGCGCCAAGGGAGCGCCAACCGCGGTGAGAAGCGCTGGCAAGACAATTTTCGGGTTAGATACCGCGTCGCCAATTTTGGTGAGTCCTTGGCTAACGATGATGCGGAAAAAGTTGCCCGGAACCTCACGACACGCACTGCCATCAATGTCTTTACAGGCACGCGCATCTTCTTCATTAAATAGTTTTTGGTGTAAGTCATCCGCTAGTTTGTGCACACTGTCTCCCAGTCTTTTTTGTTTTTATTCTGCCCTTATTGGCAAGGCACAGCAAAATCAACGTGATAATGTTCATCATGACGAACCCAAGACCACCGCGTTGAAAACTGAATATGTTGCTTTAAATACTGCCCATACGGGTATCGTACTGGCGATTAATCAGCATGGTCTGCCTGCCAAGTGGCTTTTGATATCGCGTATAAAACATGCGTGGCGAGCGGATGATCTGCCGCCAAATGAGGATGCGAAAAGGTAAAGGGAGCAGCCGGTGTCATCCCGAGTTTTTTCATCACCGCTTGTGAGGGTAGGTTACTCTCGGTGGTAAACGCATAAATCGCCGGAAGCTCAACGTCCTCAAAGCCGATAGCAAGTGCTTTTTGTGCCGCTTCAGTGGCATAGCCTTTTCCCCAATGTGGCGACGCTAAACGCCAACCAATTTCAACAAACGGCTGATGGCCGAGGTCGAAGGTGGGCCGGTTTAACCCCACAAAGCCAATGAATTCCCGAGTCTCCTTCAGTTCTACCGCCCAAAATCCAAACCCGTTATCCGCCAGTTTGGATTGAATATGTGCCGCCATCGCATCACTTTGGGCGCGTGAGAGCACACTGGGAAAATACCGCATGACGTCTGAGTCTTTATTGAGTGCGGCAAAAGGGGGCAAATCTGACGCTTGCCATGCGCGTAGCGTCAGTCGCTCCGTCGAGTACATTACCAATACCACTCCTCTCTAGATACAAGGCTGCACACCATCGAGCCTGCTACTGTAAATCTTTGTGGCGCAAGCGCGTAAGCCAATATTCACGATAGCGAAAATAGCAATAGGTCGAGGCAAACAAGAAAAACAAATACGAAAGCGAAAATACCAAAGGCGAGGTGATCAACGCATGTTTTAACCCGAGCAGGACACCCGCCGCCGTCACTGCAATCTTAGCGACCACCCCGAGCAACAACAAAAACAACGCAAACTGGGGGTAATGGCTGCTACGAAACGTGATCCAATAGCAAGCACCCACCGCTGTACTAGCGACGCCCAGCCCAAGAAGATAAGAATGGAAGTGCTCACCCGCCAACACACCACCGATTATGGTCAGCACGAGAAGAAGAATAAATGTCATGTTTCCTGCCTTTTTCTCTATTATGCCACTGGTTGGCTAAGGGTGAGAGTGAAGGCTTAAGAGAGTGCGACTCCGCTTACAGGTTGAGTGCACGTAGATGAAAGGGTGCGGGATTTTACCGTCATGATGGCGCCGTAGCGTTGTGTCAGCGCATCCACGGTGATCACTTGCCCTTGGCGTTTTACACTAACACGCGTGCCATAGTCAGCCCCAATGTGTCCAGCGCCCTCATCCGCGCTACCCACATAGGTGAAGCACTCAATCGCTAAATCCACAATCCGAAACTCTCGACGACGCGCACTTAAAAGCGCTACCCAACATTTTGCCGCCAGCACTTGTTGGGGCGTTTCTGCCCGTACCGCAAAGCGCCAACCCTCGCCGTCACCGTAAAAATCCATTGGGAAATGACGCTTTATTTTCTTTTTATCGTTATAGGTTTTCATTGTTCAATTGTCGTTTTTTTCGTCACTATCAATGACAATCATCGCCATAATTACTGCATTATCATGCCCTATCGTCCAACGCTTGCCTAATCAAATTTACGCGACAATGCCCAAACGTCTAGCAATTAAACATGTAAATTATGAATAGCCTCGCAACCTTGCTTAGTGCAAAGCAATGATCATAGTTTTGTCGTGAAAATACTGAACCACACCCTCATTCTTATAATATCTAGCTAAACTATTATTTGTACTGGGAGATTTTCATCAACGAGGCCGCGAGAGAGGATGAGAAATAGAATAATCCGTTGTCTGGGGATGTTTATCAGTCTTGTCAGCATTATGCTCAGTGCATCTGCATACTCAGAGCAGCCAATCCGAGTATTATTCATCAATCCTGGGCATGCATCGGAAAGCTTCTGGCAGGAAGTCGATCAGTACAGCATAGCCGCGGCGGATGCACTTGGGATCGAGTTAGACATCCGCCACGCCTCCCGTAATCACTTTGCGATGCGTCAGATACTCTCGGCAAGACTGAATAAACGTCCGCTCCCCAATTACGTAATCATTGTGAATGAAAAGCTAGCAGCCAATCACCTTTTTCCGATTTTACGTCAACACCCGATTTACGTTCAGGTCATCTTAAATGACATCGATGCAGACGTGCGCGCAAACCTGTTGAGCGATCCTCATTGGCAACAATATTTGTTACCCAGCGTGATCCCAGATAATCGCTATATTGGTGAAAAAACTGCTGACGCCATGGTAAAAGCCGGTCACCAACAACCCGGCGAAGCGGTTATGATATCGGGCGATCTCACCACCCCCGCCTCTGTGGCCCGCGAAGCTGGCGCACGCGACTATTTTAAAAGCCATAAGCAAATTGAATTAATGCAAGTCGTTCATGGGCAATGGGATGAAGCAATCAGCTATGAACAAATGGGCACATTGCTGCAACGTTATCCAGCGTTGAGATACGTTTGGACCGCGAATGATCATATGGCATTTGGCGCCATCAAAGCGGCGCAAGAAATGGGGAAAAAGCCGGGTGAAGATATTTTTTTCGCCACAATCAATACCTCAGCACAAGTACTCGCCCTCAGAGAGCAGGGAACGATATCAGCACTCGGAGGTGGGCATTTTTCTGCGGGAGGCTTAGCACTCACCCGTATTTATGCCCATGCTAATGGCCTTCCATTGCCATCGTTATGCGCCAATCAGTTATTTCAGTTGATAGAGCCCAACACACCCTATTTTTCTTATTTACAAGCAGATACTTGGCACCATATCCCTTTCAAAGAAATAGCACGTCAGCGACTATCAAACTGTAGTCCTGAGCAAATACAACGGATTTTTAAGTGACCAGACATAGGATTAATTTAAAAGGCCTCCAAGCCCGTATCGCTTTTGTGGTACTGGCGCTAAGTTTGTTGTTTTCTATCGGGACCACTCTGTCTCAAATGTATATCAACTACCAACGAGCGGTGGCAACATCCACTGCCCTGATAGAAAGTCGCAGCTCTGACACAGCACGAGTGATTAGTCATGCGCTCTGGGTGGTTGATCTAGAACTCGTGCGTCGCAGTGTTAAAGGGCTGTCGATGATCCCGACCGTTTGCCGCGTTGAGGTAAAAGGCTTTGATGGAACTCAGGTGAGTGAGGTCAATAGTACCAGTAGTCATTGTGATGCAAACCATCAGGTGCTCCTCAATGTTCAGGGTAATAATATTGGCACCCTTAATATGGTTCTTAACCGTCATAAGATGAAGCGTGAGGCCTTAGATACCGCAACTCCCCTCGCACTCGTGCACTTCACTGAAGCGCTCATCATAACAGTGATTGTGCTTTGGGTGGTCAACCGCCTGTGTTCTCGTCCATTAAAACAACTAACCGATGCATTGGATGGTTATCAAGCAGACAAAGCGAATCAAACGTGTGTACCAGTAAGCTTGATCCAACGCGGCGATGAGATAGGTAAAGTGGCGCGTTCCATCAATGCCATGCAATCGCGCATTCGGGATGATTTTCTGCAAAAGCGCATAACCGAGCGAGAACTACGACAACACCAAACCTTACTAGAAGAGCAGGTCGAACAACGCACCAAAGCACTCAATTGGCAATCAAACGCAAGCTCTTTGCTCGCTGATATTTCCATCCAGTTTTTAAGCTCTGACTCCCACAATATCACGGAAGATGTTGAGCAAGTACTCCCCAGCATGGCAAAGCTTTTAGGAGTAGAAGCAATTAGCTGGTATGCCTTCGATGCCTATCGCGCTGAGCGTCGTTGCTATTGGCCACAGGACGTTACCTTCGCCCCAGATGTGGTCGACCTGAGTGAAATGCACATGATAAAGCGTTGGCTTGCGGATACAGAAGCGCTTGTGGTTCCCCATGTCGGACAGTTAGGCGAAGACGCTATCAACGAACGAACTTGGTTACGCCATCGCGGCATTCTCTCTATTGCCGCATTTCCGCTAACTGACGGCCGAAAAAGCTTTGGCATGATCACGGTTGCGAATCGTCATTTACCCTTTATTTGGGATAACAGTAAAACACTGTTGCTCAAACGCTTTGCGACTGCAATCAGTGAGGTCATGATCCGCGAGCGCAATCATGTTGCCATGGAGCAGTTGCAAGAAGAATTGATCATTGCCAATGAGCGCCTCAAAGTACAAGCAGAAACCGACGATTTAACCCGACT
The DNA here is from genome assembly GCF_001996205.1 of Salinivibrio sp. IB574. Classification (NCBI taxonomy): domain Bacteria; kingdom Pseudomonadati; phylum Pseudomonadota; class Gammaproteobacteria; order Vibrionales; family Vibrionaceae; genus Salinivibrio; species Salinivibrio sp. IB574. The sequence continues at coordinate 11,770 of NZ_MUFN01000040.1, forward strand.
CATGAACCGTCGCCCGTTCAAACGTGAACTCAGCAATCATATTTACGAAGGCATCAAAAAAAACCACCCAGTCGCAGTCATGATGATCGATGTCGACCATTTTAAAGCCTACAACGATGAGTATGGGCACTTACAAGGCGATGACGTACTTACTCAAATCGCACGTATTTTACTCACCCGCACCCAGGAGTATGAAGGCACAGTTGCACGGTTCGGGGGAGAAGAATTTGCCATCACACTACCCCCTAAGCATGCCGCACAGCTCGACGACTTAGCCAATGCGATTCGCGATGATATTGCTGAATTAGCGATGGCGCATGAGAAAAACCCTGATGGCGATTATGTCACTGTCAGTATCGGCGGGATCATCACGATACCGGATGATGATACATCAGACTCCTATCTGTTAGAGGCCGCCGATCAGCAACTCTATCAAGCCAAAGACGGCGGCCGCGATTGCATTAACATTCTCGACCAGCGAGAGAAAAAATAGCGAGCCAGCTCACGACCATTTATGACTAGCCATCGACATTCATGACAGGACGATGACGGTATGCTACAACGCCAACATCATGGTGTGGCAGCTGCCTTTGCAATGCCCATCGATAAGCGCATCCGCGCAACAGAATAATAAATTGTTATCGACTCAAGAAAAGGAAGCCCTATGAAAGTCGTTTTTATCCGTCATGGAAAAACCGATTACTCACTGGCAGACGCGCGCCAAATGAGCCAGTTGGAAAAAGACTATGCCCCCTTGCAGCGTGCGTGTATCCCTGACATTCAGGCCTTGGCCAGTCATCCTAGCTTACAGCAAGCAGAGATTATTCTGTCTTCGCCCTACACGCGTGCATTACAAACCGCTGAAATCCTTAATCGTCAGCTACAAAACCCGTTGTTTGTGGAACATGACCTACGCGAGTGGCAAGCGGATATCAAAGGTAGCTATATCCCCCTTTCAGAGCGTGATAGACGCTGGCTTGAGTATCGCGAGCTATTTGCCAATGGCAACGAAGTCACCAACGCTGGCTATGAATCAGCAACCAACTTGCACCGCCGTGTCAGTGCCGTGCTCGATAGCTATCAAACCTACTCAACCATCGCCGTTGTCGCCCACTTTAATGTGATAGAAGCGATTGTGGGGTATCGTGAGCAAGGCATTGAATACGGCGAAATTATCGAATTTGATTATCAGCCCAGTCAATAACAACCTTCTCACGCAGAGATAGACGCCTCGAGTACAGTAAAAAGGGACGCCGCATGCGTCCCTTTGCCGTCGCTACTATTTTGTCAGGCCATTATTGGCAATCACGCTTTGATACCAGTAAAAGCTCTTTTTGCGATGACGTGAAAAGTCACCACTGCCATCGTCATGACGGTCAACATAAATAAACCCATAACGCTTGCGATACTCTCCAGTGGTAAACGAAACACAATCAATACAGCCCCACGGGGTATAACCAATTACATCCACCCCATCTTGCGAAATTGCCTCTCCCAACGCCTCGATGTGTTGTGATAAGTAGCTAATACGATAATCATCATTAATCTCGCCCGATGCCTCCATCGTATCCAACGCACCTAAACCATTTTCCACCACAAAAATCGGTTTCTCGTAACGTTCGTAAAGCTCCGACAGCGCGAAGCGCAAACCCTTAGGGTCAATCTGCCAGCCCCAATCCGAAGCCGGTAAGTGCGGATTCAAACGACTGGCGCTGAACAATGCATTTTCATCTTCCTCAGGTGGGTTGGCATCGACAATGTTGGTCATGTAGTAACTGATCGCCAGAAAATCCGCGCGACCGTTTTCTAGAATTTGTGCGTCATCGTCGTCCATCGCGACCTGAATCCCTTTTGCAGCCCATTGTGGCCAGATGTAATGAGGATAGTGGCCCCTAACCTGCACGTCGCTGCATAAATATTTATCTCGCATCGCGCGTTGAGATGCCAGTAGATCATCAGGATGGCACGTTGCCGGGTACAGCGGCATCATATGGATCATGCTGCCAATTTTAAAATCTGGGTTAATGACGTGGCCCAGCGCGACCACTTTGGCACTCGCCACGAATTGATGGTGCAGCACCTGATAAAGCATCTGCTCGGGGTGGTCGTGTTCGGTAAAAATGACCCCTGAATTACAATAGCCAAATAGCGGATAGTCCCAATTCAGCTGATTGTTAATCTCGTTAAAAGTAATCCAATAGGTGACTTTATCGCGATAACGCGTGAATACCGTTTCACAAAAACGGACAAAGCAGTCCACCACTTTGCGGCTGGCCCAGCCCCCATACGCTTTCACAAGGTGATAAGGCATTTCAAAATGCGACAGGGTGATCACCGGCTCGATTCCCTGTGATAACAAGTTATCAATCAAGCGGTCATAAAACGCTAATCCGGCTTCATTCGGAGTAGATTCATCACCGTTTGGGAAGATCCGCGACCATGCAATCGAGGTTCGGAAACACTTAAATCCCATTTCCGCGAACAGAGCAATGTCTTGCGGATATCGGTGGTAAAAATCAACCGCTTGATGATTCGGATACACCTCACCATCCTCAACGTTATCGGTCATCTTTCTGGGAACACCGTGCTCACCTTTGGTCAACACATCGACAATGCTGATCCCCTTGCCATCGGCGTTCCAACCGCCTTCCACTTGATGCGCAGCCACAGCGCCACCCCAAAGGAAGTTCTCAGGAAATTTACTCATGTATCACCTCTTATCCGTCATCGTCGCTAGCCTACCCCGTTCAACACTGCTGAAGTGTGAACTGAATCCAAGATTAATTGATAGTTAATATAGTTGCCGGACACAGCCATGTCGGAGTGAATAAAAACGCAAAATAAAAGACAATTTATTCTGTTAACTTATTTCGCTGGCAGTGATACGCTTAAGTGATATACAACGGATACCGTTTGATCAGCCCACAAGGAGTATCAATGAGCATTTTTAGTCAGGTCGCGATTGTTGGTGGCACCCATGGCAATGAATTCAGTGGCATCTACGCACTTAAACAATGGCAGCAGAATAGCGAGACAGTCTCACGAAGCAGTTTTTCTACTGAATTATTTTTCGCAAATCCCTGCGCATATCAAGCCAACAAGCGCTATCTCGATTGTGACCTTAATCGGCAATTTGATCCCAAGTTACTCGCTGATCAATCACTTGCTAACTATGAGCAGAGCAGAGCCAAGGTACTCAACCAGCAACTCGGCCCCAAAGGCGATCCGCGAGTAGATTTAATTATTGATTTGCATAATACCACCAGCAATATGGGCCCGACGCTAATTTTATTGACCCTAGATACCTTCAATACCCAGTTAGCCGCCTATGTCAGCGAACGCATGCCCGATGCGGTTATCTTAGTCGAAGATCATATTGAGCCCATTCAGCAAGCTTTCTTATGCTCTGTAGCCAAACAAGGTGTGATCGTTGAAATTGGCCCCCAACCTCAATCGGTGCTGCGCCATGATGTGATGGAATCGATGCATGAAATGACCACGCATATTCTTGACTTTGTTCATTTATTTAATATCGACCAAGTGCCTGAGTTGCCGGAAAAGATCACTGGGTTCCGTTACACAGAAACACTGCACTTGCCTCAGGATGCATCTGGGGAACGCATTGGTATGGTGCATCAACACGTGCAAGACAAAGACTTTGTTCCGGTGAACCCGGGGGATCCACTCTTTATCTTGTTTGATGGCAGTGAGCAAACATGGCAAGGCGACTATGTAGCGTACCCACATTTTATTAATGAAGCCGCGTATTACGACAATAACATCGCTATGTCGATGGCAGAACGTATTGAGATCAACACCAAGTAACAAATCCATCAATAATACGAGCAAGCACTGGGTTTTGTACTACGCTTAAGCTATTTCCGGCAGACGTATAGAGCCAGTTGTGAGCAAGGCAATTGAACATCATAATGACGTTGAGACGATACTGCCCTCGCTGTTTCGTAATCTAGATACCGCCGTTGTAATAGCCGACACGCAACGGCGCATCCAGTTTTTAAATCCCGAAGCAGAAGCCCTGTTTGGTTGTACACTGGAGAGTGTGAAAAATACCAGCACGCGAGTGCTATACGCCGAGCAAGAAGACTTCGATGCTAAGGGCCGTGAACGCTTTAACCTCGAGGCGGAGCCCTATTATCACAATGCTTATGTAGTAAGATACAAAACCGCCGATGGTCATGTGTTTCTGGGGGAAACTCACGGTGGTCCAGTCTGCGATGATAACCAAGACGTTATTATGTACGTGGCCTTTATCCAAGATATCAGCACGCGCGTTGAAGTAGAATCAGCTCTCAGCCAACTGCATTCCATTACGTCAGCGCGTAATCTCGACTTTAGCAAACGTGTGGAGCGCATTTTATCGCTGGGCTGCAAACACTTCGGGCTGCCCATTGGCATTCTTAGCCAAATCGTCGGTCAACGCTATACCGTCCAACAAGCCATTCATCCCGAATGTGCGCTCCAAGCCGGTCAGGTATTTGATTTACAAACCACCTATTGTAGTCATGTCTATCAAGCCAATGAGGTCAAAGGCTTTCATCATGTTGGTGCCAGTGATATCCGCTCACATCCCTGTTACCAACATTTTGGTTTAGAAGCTTATATTGGCGCCCCCATTTTTATTGATGGGGAGCGCTATGGCACCCTGAATTTTTCTAGCCCAGAGCCCACTCGACCCTTTATTCCACAAGATTTCGAACTATTGCGACTATTTGCTGAATGGGTGGGTCATGAGCTAGCGCGACTACGTGATTGGGAAGCGTTAGAACATGCACAGCAACTGCTTGAGATCCAAGCCAATACTGACTCGCTCACCCAGCTCTACAATCGCCACTATCTGACTAATGCACTGACCAAGGAACTGGCGCGATGTGAACGTTACAAAAATCGATTAACACTGGCAGTCGTCGACTTTGACCACTTCAAAAATCTCAATGACACCTATGGTCATCGAGCTGGTGATATCGCGCTACAGCGCTTTGGGAATATTGTCAGGGAAGAATCACGAACCAACGACATATATGGTCGCTGGGGCGGGGAAGAGTTTTTGTGTGTGCTACCGGAGACCGATATAGACGGCGCGAAAGTGGTACTCCAACGTCTCGTCGAGCGCGTTCACGCCGAAGTCATCCATGTGGATGGGCAAACGATACATTGCACCATCAGTATCGGTTACACCCATTTTGTGTCACACGATACACAAGATACGATCATTCAACGCGCGGATACCGCACTTTATAAAGCAAAGAAAAACGGCCGGAACCGAATCGAGCAGGCGTGACCCGATCCCAACCATATTGTCCCTTATCGACTAGCTTGCAGGCTCATCCGCTACAACGGTGGCAGCAGTTCTCTGCCAGTAACGGTCATAATGGTAAAACGTGTTTGCCTTTCTCAGCGCCGCTGCTTTTTCCTCAATATCTTGGATTTGCTCTGCCGACACGCGAGAAGATGCCAACTCAAACTGATCCATGGCTTGCTGACGGAGCTCTTTAAATTTACCTTGCCCGACAACATCAAGATACGCAGATAAATAAACCAAACCCTCGATGTATTCCTCGTCAGCGGGCTCATAGTAGGTGGTGTAATAACGCCCCAGCGCCGCTAAAGACATCAAGTCACCTTGCTCGATAGCTTTTTTTCTCCACTCACCCGCTTTGGTACTCTCACCACGACGGATAAAATCACGATATAAGCTTTTGGTACCAGGAATGCCGCCCGCATTGGCAATCTGCTTTTTCACTTCAGCGGCAGCATCAAGTCGAGAGCTTGGAAACAGGAAAAAGCCTCGTTGCCCCAGCTCGATTTGCGACGCTTTGTGAAGCAAAGCGTCGACATCATTCGCGGCGATCGCTTCATCTAAATAGGCTTCTGCTTTGTCTTTATCGGTAGGATGTAAATATTCATACAGACTAAAAGCGGCTTCTTCTGGCGCCTCGTCATACCAAGCGTGCAAGACTTCTTCGTACTTATGTCGCCAAATAATCCGGTGAGTGGCCGACAACCAAGTCCCTTCTTCGACCAGTAACTTCATGGCCGGAATGTAATTCGCTTTCGCCGCTTGAGTCAGATAATCCTGTGCTTCTTGAGAATACTCAAGCTTTTGCGCATCATCACTCAGCAACACAGCATATAAATACGCTGCAGGGGCAATCCCCTCATCCGCAGCGGCTTTAAGATATTTTTCCGCACGCTGGTAATGAAATTGCGCACGCGATAAGCGTCCATGTTCAAACAGCGCCTGCGGCGTCATAGCCTCAATGTCATAATCGTCGGCGATTTTCTCAACCGGTTCGATGGTGGCAAAAGGCGTCGCTTCTACTTCAACCTGTTCAGCCCAGCTATGACTACTAACCGCCAGAAAGCAGCCCAGCAGACTCGCTCTAAGTGTTGATTTATTAACCAATATTGACACTTGAACCTCCTGCAATCACCCCACCACAACTTACCGCATCGCCAATACGAGCGGCCGGCTTGCCGTCAATCATGACACTACCGGATCCCCCATTCACGGCACGCCCATGTGGCGGGTGTTTGGGTTTACTGTGAGGGGCCAACGGATCACCTTTACGCACCGCGGGAATACCATCGATTTTAACTGTCGATGATCCTGCGGTAATCGGTGTCGGCGGGAAACCATCATGGGCAGTCCCAATATGACCGACAAGTGCAGCTTTTGGCATACGAATCCTCAACTCTTTATTTCGTTAACTATTCTGGCTTATACGCGGGGCGAGGCGATGTTGGCGACTTACCTTGATAGCCTGAGCCGCTCCCTGCACTGCCTCCAGCATTTAAGTTAATTGCTGGACCAATCAGGTGGACGCCCGCTGCGTCGACTTTCATCACACTACCACCGGCGGATACGGTAATCTCAGTACCGGCATCAAGCACGACGTTTGTCCCTGCTTTGAGATGAACCTCACGTCCTGCCGCCGCGGCAAAGCGATTGTTAATTTTTTCATGAATACTGCCACCAACTTCTAGGGTCGCATCTTTTTTGATGCGCGAGCGGTGCTGTTTCTCGACGGTCAAATGGCTATCGCCACCCACTTTTGAGAACGCATCATTATCAATTTTTTTGTGCTGATCGTGGCGCACCTGTGTGATCGCATCATTCTCAACCCGTGTTTCCCAATCTTTCTGAGCGTGTAAATACACTTGCTCACTGCCCGATTGGTCTTCGAACGTGAGCTCGTTATAGCCCTCGCCTTGGTGGCTCTCACTGCGCCAAACCGTCTTGGTTTTGTGTGCCGGTAAAGTATAAGGCGGCACATTGGTCGCATGATACGTGCGGCCGGTGATAATCGGTTGGTCCGGGTCACCGTGTAAGAAGGACACAATCACTTCATGGCCAATGCGGGGAATGGCCATCATGCCGTATTGGCTACCCGCCCAGCCCTGAGCAACACGAATCCAGCAACTGCTTTTGTCATCGCCGTTGGAATAACGGTCCCACGGGAAGTGGACTTTCACCCGTCCGTGTTCATCACAGAAGATTTCTTCGCCTTCTGGGCCCACAATCATACCAATAAGAGGGCCATCCACCTGAGGCTTGGGCTGCGGGGTCGCCCGCCAAGGGGTGGTGGCCGGAATAACCATAAACTGGTTCGCGTAGGTGGTCGCGCCCTGTCCACCCTCTTCTTCAAGGGCTTGTGGCTGCGTACCACGGTGCTGAATACGCACCACTTGCCACCATTGATTCATCTCGCGATTAAGATGATCCTGCAGCTCAAACCCGTAGCCCGCTTGCAAGTGCATATGGTTACTTTTACCTATCGCTGTCACTTGTTCGCGAACCAAAAACTCTTTGCGAACCTGACTTAAGTGCTGCCCTTGCGCATCGTCTTTAAAACGTCCGGGGAAGTCGTACACCTCATAATCTTGGCGCTGATAGTCTATTCCCGATACCGCGTTATGCTGCAGGAAACTATAAGCCGGCTTTTTGAAGCTATAGTCCTTCATCACGGACGAGGAAGGAACAACGCGCGTGTGCTTTTCCATATGACTGATAAATGGCGCATCAATCACCGCCCCCGAGAGTGCATTATGGGCGATAGGCGTTTCTAGCGAGGGCAGTGCAGAAGGTGCATCTGTGATATACAAGTGCTGTTTATCGTCCTGCCAAACAAAGCAATAGATTAAGCCTTCCTCTGCCGCGATACGCTCTAAAAAGGCGAGATCGGTCTCGCGATATTGCACACAGAACTCACGCTCTGCGTAGTCTTTTGTTAATCCAAAGCCAACATCCAAGATATCCATTTCTTGGAGCAAGATGGATATAATTTGCGGCACCGTTTGGTGTTGAAAAATACGACTGTTTTGACGCAAAGAAAGGCGTGCCAACTCGGGCACCATCTGCACATCATAGTATGTGTGATGATGGCCGATATCGCCTTGCGAAAACTGGTTGATCACACCGCAAATTTTGCGTTCACAAACCCCATTGCGGTACAACAGCAAGGTGCCTTTACAATCTACCAATTGTTCCGGTGTTAGGGAGGATTCACGGCTTGCTAAAGCAATATTATAACGAAAACCGTTACAGGTTTGTTGGTCGAACTCGGCACTAGAAAGGGACTCATGACCTTGAAATTCTCTTACGACGAATGTTTCAGGATCGAGCCCCTCAACGTTAAATTCAAACCGCAACCTAGCCATGATGTCTCCTAAATCTTGTTTCAACCAAAGTGAACACTTGTGTAGCAATCCTTGACCAGTGAAAGCGTGCTACACAAGTGATAAAGCGCCAGCTCCAAGCCAGCGCTTCAACTCTATGCCCTTAGGCTTCGATAGGCTTACGCCAGTCGTCTGAGCCTGAGGTGCCTGCGTTGACATGATCCCACGTGATTTTGCGGTAAGACATCGACACGGTCAGGTTCTGCGTAAAGTCTGACTTCGCTGGGTCTTGGCAATGAGGCATCTCGCAGTGAATGTCCACAATCGAGGCGCTTTCCAGCTTGGTGGTAAAGAAGTTTTCTTGTTTACCTTCAATCGACGTGCGGTACCACTTCAGCTCAACCGTTGACATCTTCTCACCTGACGCCAGTGCGTTATAAAGCAACGGCACCGCTTTGTTGAGCGCAACAGTGAATTTAAATGGCTTGTGCACTCGTTGGCCTGATGGCTGACCTGACTGAGGGTCAGTCGGTACCGTCACATTGTGGTCAAACTGTTGTACCAGCATCTCGTCTTCGTGGCCTTCAACAAAAGCATCACCGATAGAATCCGCGGTGCAGGCACCGGCTGTAATCAAACCCTGAGTTTCACCTTCAATCGAGATATAACATGGCGTTGGCATAATCGCTCCTTTCTAATTAATGGAAGAGGCTGTCCAGTCGGTGCCTCTGTTCGCCATCCCATATAGCGAAATGCATGCCAGCTTTTTTAGCCCTATAATTCAGCACGTTACTCTCTCACTGACCAATTTTTTGCACGCCACAAGCAAGTTTTTGCTCGGCGAGGCAAGAAGTTGCTTCGAGTTACCTACCATTACTGCTCACTGAGCAACTCGACTGTATTTTTGCTATAAACTTTGCCCACTTTCTCCCATGGGATTGGGACAGTCGATACTCCTGCTTCGATCCCTCGCTGTTTGGCTATTTCAGGCTTAGATCCCTGCCTATATACATTAGCCGTCGCACCATTCTGGTCACGGTCTTTCTCTCGTGCAGGATCCAGCTCTGCCAAATAGATCAATTGCTCACAACCCCACAGCCATACTTTGGCTTTTCCATTAGGTAACATACCAAAGAATAATTCGGTTCGATAACAAGGAAGTCCTTTGGAGCCATCACTTCGTGTATAATGCAACTTTTTCGCCATTAACTCCTTGACCTTCGGAGAAAGATCATATTTAGTCACAAAAAACGTATATTAATGAGTGATGTCCAATATATATACTATCCGGTAAATGTTTATTTGCTGAGCCTAATTGACTTCCACTTACACCTGTCAATATCGACAAAGGAAGACCAAACCCATCATAATCAGGAAATACGGTGCGCACATACTCTAGTTCGCTTTTTCTCATCGTCTGGGCTAGACCATGGAGCGGCATTGTCCAGTCTTGTTCTTCGTTTACACCATACGCTTGTGTGATTTTAATGGGATAAAATGAAGGCGTTACCACAGAAACCTGCCAAGGATCACTAGGTAGAGGCTCGTTTCCTTCACAGCCAATTAATAAAAACAATGCAAGCAGGGTTATCACTGTTTTTTATATTTATTTAATACAGGCAAAGATCGTTGTCCTTTTGAGCTTTATCCATCATCTCAATAGAGTGAACACACCGCCCAGTGGATGCTACTCACTCACTGGGCGATGAGAATTTAAAGTCTGTGATAAATCTCTTCGAGCTACCCACCATTACTGCTCACTGAGTAACTCGACTGGATCTTGACTGTAGACTTTGCCAACTTTCTCCCATGGAATGGGGACGGTCGATACGCCTGCATCGATTCCACGCTGTTTTGCTCTTGCAGGTTTAGATCCCTGCCTATACACATCAGCCGTTACACCATTTTGGTCACGGTCTTTTTCCCTTTCCGGCTCCAGCTCAGCCAAATAAATTAGCTGATCACAGCCCATTAGCCACACTTTTGCTTTTCCATTGGGTAGCATGCCAAAGAAAAACTCAGTCCTAAAACAGGAACCTAAAGATCCATCATATCGCTCAACGCTTACTCCTTTCGACATTATTTCTTTTACTTTTTGAGGAAGGTCATACTTAGTCACAAAAAACCGCATATTAATCAATGAGGTCCAATATATATATATGCTATCTGGTAAGTGCTTATTAGCAGAGCCTAGTTGTCGCCCACGTACACCAGTGAGTAATGATACAGGGAGTCCAAACCCATCATAATCAGGAAACACAGTGCGAACATTGGCTAATTCGCTTTTACTCATTGACAAGGAGAGCCCATGGAGCGGCATTGTCCAGTCTTGTTCTTCGTTCACGCCATACGCTTGCGTGATTTTAATGGGGTAGAATGAAGGCGTTACCACAGAAACCTGCCAAGGCTGTCCCGGTATAGGCTCAAGTTCTTCACATCCCATCAATAGCAACAATGACAACACAGTTGCTATTATTTTTTTATACTTCCTTAGTACAGGCAAAACTCGCCCTCCTATAGCAATTATATTCATCATTCCAGTTTGGTCTAAAACCTAGGTTATCACTTGACGAGTGGTGAATTAAATTGGCATGTGTTAACTTTTTTACCAATGCTTCGCTTTCTAGGATTGTTCTTAATGAAGAAATATCACCACTCTTAGATAATTCTAGCACCCGATTATTTAGAGCATCCCAGTCAGAGTTTAATCTGTCAATATTGTTAATAGACTTGACAGTATACAATTCTTCATCTTTGTCGTCCCATAAAACTCCATTAGCATCATGCACCGGCACACCATAGAACTCAGCCAAACCATACATGACTCGTAAATACAAACGAGAGAGCTCGCCTTCCACTTGGCGCTTTATGTATAATTCACCTATTATTTGACCACTATCTTTACCAATGCGTTCTTTGGTTTCAATGATGTAGTCTTCATCACGCCAGCCGACTTTCCTGTCTTTTTCTTTATATTTATCTAGCAGTTTTACAACCTCGTTTTTTATTTTTTCTTTTGTCCCTAACGAAAAGGAATAACGCTTGCTGATTGATTTAACGAGAACTTTTTCTAATACAGGTAATAAATAGTCTCGATGATCGTAGCTTAAACGTGATTTATAGCCTCCGCCAATATCTGAGTGACTTCCCGGCAAGACAAATTCATGAAAATGTGCGACAGGTGGCTCCGCTTTCGACCGTTGTTCTGCACTGACTAATTCGCCTAGCGCCACATTATTTAGGTGGTTGAGACTAAAGTCATAACGATACTCTGTGTCTGGGTGGGCGGTTAGGTGTACTGCACGACGAACACGTTCCGGGTCAATCCATAGCTTTACATCCCCTTGGTTAATATTATGAGTGGATAAATCCCCGCTAGCAAAATCAATCACCGACGCAACTGTGTCAAATAGCCCCGCGAAGAGTACCTCCACGCTTTCTTTTTTTGGATGAGAAGCTGTCCTTCCAAAGTCATAAGAAAAATATAAACCTTCTCGGTGACTCGATCGTTTAAGACGTCTTATAAACCAATTTTCAAAATAGCCGGAGGTCTTTCTACTCAATACATCGTTAATAAAATTACGCGCAGCTGCCGCACCACGGCTGAAGCCAAAGACATCGAAATGTATTTTGTTAACCCCGTCGATCTCTTCACTCTTTTTTTCTATAACTCTTATAATGTCAGGTAATCTACTTCTAATCTTATACGCTGCGAAAGATGATTTTCTTCTAACACCATAATCACCTTGACCGGTGGCTAAACCATAAGTCGACTCATCGGCAGGTGCAACTTCCTCACTATTTCCTGTCCCAATACCTGTTACGTATTCTTTAACTGTAAGTGTATTATCTGACAAAAAATCACTATCTCGATATCTTTCGAACAGTTTATAAACATTAGTTATTTCATTTGCGGCGCTTCCCTCGACCCCTTCTGGATACGCAAAGCATGAATCTGGTAACTGTGTCGGTTTAATCGAGCCATTGGATAATCCAGTTTGTTTAGCCAGTATTTCACATTCAGCATCATAGTTGGCTTTCCAAGTATTATAGTAGCGGTCAAACTGCTGTTTACCCCATAGCGCACTGTATGTATTATTGGCAGTACCGTCAAAAAACACCCCAATTCGGAGCGTGATAAACTGGTATGCTCGAACCTTGAGCACGTATGTTTTGTCAGTAACCAGTTTGACGTTGTCCGCTGCCCCTTCTCTATGCCTTTCTGGAAGCGTTATCCTATTTTCCGGAAAAATCGCGGGGTCTTTGGCTCCCGAAAAATGTCTTGGTTGGTAGTCGTATTGAGGTAGTTCAGTCAAGTCCCCTGTCGTCACTTCATGATAGATAACCTCTCCGCCATTGTATCCTGTATAAGTTGCTGAAAAATCCTTTACAGGGTCAGAGTCAGAATTCACTGCGTGTTGACTGTCTTGCGCTTCACGTAACCAATCACCCAGATCTAACTTTATTTCCACAGGGCCGGGGGCAATGTCTTTAACCAAAATGGGTTGCTCTCCCAAAGAAATGGGGTGCGCTTTTTGGGTGGCATCAATTAAGGTGCCTTTAACACCATTAAACGGCTGGTTATGCTCATCACGAATAAGTAGCTCTATCCAGTGCTCACGCTTTTCACATGGTTGACAATGTGGGTTTACGCCTGTGTTACTCATACGTCGTTTCCCGTAATTTGAATATTTCTTCGCATTCTTTTTGTTCAAGATGCAGTGCATCACGAACCGCTTCTAAAGTTAGGGACGTCTCGTTGATTAAGTGACTGAGCACCAAACGCTCTGCATACTCATAATCCTTACCATTCTTTTTAGCGTCATTCAGCACCGCCTCAAAAACCTGAGAGGGCTTTTCTAGTTGCGTTAGTGCATCGGGTAAGCACTCCCAGAGGCGTCTTTCTAGAATCTTTGCATGCACATCTGTGCGGTAAAGTGGCGTTAAATGATGTGGTTTAATTATCCACCAAGGTGCCAGTCGTGGTTGGTATTGTTTACCAACGTCACTATACCATTGGCAATGTTGGCCATTTAAAAACGTTGTTAGCCTTTCAGCTGGCCCCAGAAGCGCAGACAGCTCTTGCTCATCCATGGTGTCCAGCATAGGTAATAGCACCTGAGGGTCATAAAATCGAAACAAGACTTCCTCACCGTCAAGCGCAGCAATCAATAAACTCTGTAAATGGCTTAACAAAACATCGAGAGTCTGAGTACAAGAAAGGTACATGCCTTGCTGTAATACTTGTTCAGGCAGTTGCCTGACCGACTCAGTCACAGGTAGTAGCCAAGGAGAGAGTGATATTACAGCATCGAACATTTCACCCTGAAAAACCAATCGAGTATCAGGAAATGAAAGCTCCCCGTTGGCTTCTATCGCCTGTTTTAATGTGTTGTCTTCGACCAACCAATATATGTCGTCGATTTGTTCAGTGAACCATTGTTTTATCACTGCCCGCCTCCAATAACAGGACATATTTTGACGGCTGGTATATGTGCTTCTTCAGCGGTTAATAGCGCCTCATAAGAAATCGTTTGGGCGGGCATTGGACTCTCCGGCGACTCCACCCCAAGCGGGAGGGCGGCGACTTTACCGGCATAGCCACTGCCTGCACCGGGGCTGCCGCCTGAGTTGAGGTTAATCGCAGGGCCCACAAGGTGGACACCGCCGCCATTAATGCTGACAAAACTGCCGCCGGCTTTGACGGTGATGCTACTCCCCGCCTCAATCACCGCTTTTTGACCGGCTTTGATATGAATTTCATTGCTGGCGTCATTCATCCACACTTGGCCAGCTTTAACATGCAGCGAGCCGTCAACAATCAGGGTTTGGTCTTGTTGGGTGAACTGGCGACTCTCTCCCTCCACGGTATGATGCGCATTGCCCATCACACGATGAAACTGGTCATTGTGTACCTGATGGTGATTGTCATGACCAATCTCGGTCACCCGGTCGTTTTCTACCTCGGTATGCCAGTCTTTTTGCGCGTGTAAATACACTTGCTCACTGCCCGATTGGTCTTCGAACGTGAGCTCGTTGTAGCCCTCGCCTTGATGACTCTCACTGCGCCAAACCGTCTTGGTTTTGTTCGCGGGCAAGGTATAAGGCGGCACATTGGTCGCATGATAGGTGCGGCCGGTGATAATCGGTTGGTCCGGGTCACCGTGTAAGAAGGACACAATCACTTCATGGCCAATGCGGGGAATGGCCATCATGCCATATTGGCTACCTGCCCAGCCTTGAGCAACACGAATCCAGCAGCTGCTTTTGTCATCGCCGTTGGAATAACGGTCCCACGGGAAGTGGACTTTCACCCGACCGTGTTCCTCACAGAAGATTTCTTCGCCATCCGGTCCCACC
>NZ_MUFN01000041.1:0-25839 GCF_001996205.1 Salinivibrio sp. IB574
AGGTTCGGATTGGTGTGCCCGGTATGCTGGGTTCCTACTTTTTTCCGGACTTATTGATGGGGTTTCGGCGACGCTATCCTGACTTAAAGTTAACCATTATCGAAGCTGGCACCCATTCATTAAGAAAGATGCTACTCGAGAGTGACTTGGATCTGGCGGTGATTACCGCCAGTGATGTGCCCTCATCGTTAGAAACCATGCCCCTCATTTCCTCGCAAATGGTTGCAGTGGTCAGTGAGGAACACCCACTTGCCGGGTGCCAAACCCTCGGCTATCAGACCTTTTTCGATCATGAGCTGATCATGTTTCGCCCCGGCTATTTCCATCGTGACTATTTGGATCATATTTGCCATCAATACGCGATACGCCCCAAGCTGTCTTTGGAAACGAATTTGCTGGCAATGATTTTAAACATTGTGCGTCATGGCGTTGCGATTAGCGCATTGCTTGAGATGGTAACCGAGCACGAGCATGGCATTGTGGGGATCCCATTCACTCAGCCGATTAACCTCGATATCTCAATGGCATGGCGTAAGGATGGTTATCTGTCTTTGGCTGATCGTGCCTTTATTGATTATGTAAAAACCCACAACCCCTCCACGTAATAGAGTACCCGCTGGGATCATTTGCCCCTATACTCCATGCAGGAATACCGCTAAAATCGCCGGCTAATTTATCGCCCGTCTTGGGGTATCATCCATCCTCAAGGCCTCTGGGCTGACCAAGAGACGATAACGTGACACCAACTGCTATTTACGATTACACCCCCTACTGGGCCGCTTGCTTTGGACCGGCGCCTTTCCTGCCTACAACCCGAGAAGAGATGGATATACTCGGCTGGGACAGCTGTGACATCATCATTGTGACCGGTGATGCCTATGTCGATCACCCCAGCTTTGGTATGGCGGTGATTGGTCGCGCGCTTGAAGCACAAGGCTTTCGAGTCGGGATCATTGCGCAGCCTAATTGGCACAGCAAAGATGACTTTATGGCATTGGGGGAACCAAATCTGTTTTTTGGTGTTACCGCGGGCAACATGGACTCCATGATCAACCGCTACACCGCGGATAGAAAACTGCGTCATGATGATGCCTATACGCCTAACAATGAAGGTGGAAAGCGCCCCGATCGCGCTGTACTCGTATACTCACAGCGTTGTCGAGAAGCGTATAAGCAAACACCGATTGTACTGGGTGGCATTGAAGCGAGTCTGCGTCGCCTTGCCCATTATGATTATTGGTCCGATAAAGTCCGTCGCTCAGTACTATGCGATGCGAAAGCGGACATTCTGCTGTTTGGCAATGCGGAACGTGCCTTGATTGAAGTGGCTCACCGTCTTTCGCGGGGCGAAGCACTGGCTGATATGACACGGATCGCGGGGACAGCAGTGATGATGAAGCATCCCCCAGAAGGCATGGCCGAAGTTGACTCAACGCGCATCGATAAGCCGGGTAAAGCCATGGTGATGCCGAATCCTTATGCCACCGAAACGCAATGTGAAACCAATAAGAAAGCAGAACCTGACACGGCAAAACCGATCACGATTCGTCCTTCTCGCCACGATGCGAAAAATACCTATGTGCGTTTGCCATCATTTGAGAAGCTCAAAAACGATCGTATTTTATACGCCCATGCCAGTCGCGTGATGCACTTAGAAGCCAACCCCTATTCAGCTCGGGCACTGGCCCAACAACACGGCGATCAGCTGCTTTGGATCAATCCACCTCCCGTACCACTGACTACCGAAGAAATGGATTACGTGTTTGGTCTTCCTTATGCACGTGTTCCTCATCCTAAATATGGAAAGGCGAAAATTCCCGCCTACGACATGATCAAAACCTCAGTAAACATTATGCGTGGGTGTTTTGGCGGATGCTCATTTTGCTCAATTACCGAGCACGAGGGACGGATCATTCAAAACCGTTCGCAAGCCTCGATCATTGAAGAGCTCAACGATATTCGTGATAAAGTGCCCGGCTTTACCGGCACCATTTCTGATCTCGGTGGGCCTACCGCGAACATGTACCGTTTAGGCTGTTCGGACCCCAAGGCCGAGCGAAATTGTCGGCGACCGTCTTGCGTGTTTCCTAAAATTTGCGATAAGTTGAACACGGATCATCGTCATACGATTGATTTATATCGTAAAGCTCGCCAAGTCGAAGGGATTAAAAAAGTCTTGATCGCGTCAGGCGTCCGGTACGATCTCGCGATTGAATCGCCCGAATACGTGAAAGAGTTGGTCACCCACCATGTTGGGGGTTACCTCAAAATCGCCCCCGAACACACCGAGAAAAACACCCTCGATCTAATGATGAAGCCGGGGATGGGCGCCTATGAGCGCTTTAAAGCCCTGTTTGAAAAATACAGCAAAGAAGCAGGAAAAAAACAATACCTTATCCCCTACTTCATTGCCGCACATCCCGGATGTACGGATGAGGATATGGTGCATCTGGCATGCTGGCTGAAAGAGAACGATTTTGAGTGTGATCAGGTGCAGAACTTCTACCCATCACCGATGTGTAATGCCACCGCGATGTATCACTCTGAGACCAACCCGCTGAAGCGAGTGAAGTATAAAAAACGCGAAGATCTCACCGTCGCCAAAGGCGAGCGTCAACGTAGACTGCACAAGGCACTGTTACGTTACCACGACCCTGCTAACTGGCCACTGATCCGTGACGCTTTGGTGCGTATGGGTAAAAGTCACCTTATCGGTAACGGCCCTAAATGTTTGATTCCGAAAGAAGACGCCCCTGCTAAAGTGGGACGTCAGCGCCGCTCTGGACGTCATGGCACCCAGCGCTTTGCGACCAAGCACCCAAATCAACCCGACATTCGTCGCCCCAGCGGAAAAAACCGTGCGTCGGYCACTACCAATAAGCCGTCTCGCAAGCGTAAATAACCGTTTAGCGACAGGATCAAAAACGCCCCAACATCTCGCGATGGGGGCGTTTAATCGTTTGCCGAGCAAATGGGTGACTAACGAAATAGCTCAGCGCCAATAACCAGCAGCGCAAGCACGCCCGCAATCCCCCCGACAACCCACGCGATTTTCTTTTGAGTGCCCTCATCAAGGTACTGTGCCGCGGTGATACCAACCAAAACCAGCGAGATGATAACAATCGTTTTAAGCATCTGTTTTGCCTTCGTTTTTAGCCATTATTTCACTGTACGCGAAACCCATTTGCGTGCAAGCTCAATGTTACTTTACGTGTTCAGTATGGACACGATCACTGCGGGTGCACGCTAAACGCAGCAATACCTGCAATGGATGCCGCAATTGTTGCTCACTAAACCGTTTGACCTGACTGCGACACGAATAGCCCGTCGCGAGGACCCGCTCTGCCGGCAATTCGGCCAACTTGCCTGACCAACTTAAATCGTAGATGGCTTGCGAGGTCTCACGCTTATCGGCTTCGTGGCCATAGGTACCCGCCATACCACAGCATCCAACCGATACCGGTTTTAGCTCGGCACCAAAGTGAGCGAACAGTTGTGCCCACTGCTGCTCTGCATGTGGCAATTGTGTTTTTTCGGTACAGTGGCCAAACAAGTACCAGGTTCCCGCATCTATAGTGTCCGCTGGCGGCAATGCTGGCACCACTGACATCAACCACTCGTGACTGAGTTGAACGTTAAAATCGCCTCGCTTTTTGCCCAACGCTTCGCAGTATTCATCACGATAGCAAAGCACCAATGCCGGATCGATGCCCACCAAGGGAATATTCAGCGCAGCAAGCTGATTAAGAAACGCCGCGGTATTCTGTGCCGTTGCCCCAAACCGGCGTAAGAAGCCTTTCACATGCTGGGCCTTGCCGTTGGGCTTAAACGGAACCAACATCGGCACTTTTCCTAGTTGGCGCGCAAGCTGAACAAGATCATGCACAAGCGGTGCTTCATAAAAGCTGGTAAACGGATCTTGGACAATCAACACATAATTTTCACGCTCTTGTGCAGACAGCGCTTGCAGCCAAGTTAGATCAAATTTTAGCGCATGATCGCCAGCCAAAGACGCTGCTAAGGTGGGCACCGATAACGCAGGCGTATCAGTATATCCCACCAATTTTGCCGTCAACCCTTGTGCCCAGCTGGGTTGAGTGACGGCGTTTACCAACTTGGGCGCTTTTGCCATCAGGGGCAATAACGTTTCAATGTTCGCCACGAGGTGGTCTTTGATCGGGCGCGGGTAGCGGCTGTAATACAATTGCATAAACCGAGAGCGAAAGCTGGGAACGTCGACTTTAATCGGGCATTGGCTCGCACACGCTTTGCACGCCAAACAGCCATTCATCGCTTCCATCACTTCGTGGCTAAAATCGTCCGCTTGCTTACGTCGCGTAAAATAGCGGCCAAATTTTTTCATCACCTCACGCACCGAGGGAGATTGCGTCATTAAGGCCTGTTCCACATCGAGCGGATCAACCCCCTGCTCGGCCAATAGACGCAACCATTCCCGTACGATCCCCGCGCGTCCTTTGGGAGAATGGCGACGGTCGTAGCTGACTTTCATCGACGGACACATCGGTGACGCGGTGTCATAGTTAAAGCACAACCCGTTTCCGTTACACTCCATCGCTCCTTTAAAGCTGTCGCGAACCTCAACGGGGATTTGCCGGTCATAAAAGCCACGCTTGGTGTCATCAACACGAACCAACGCATCTTCGCTATTGATAGGCGTACAAATTTTGCCAGGATTCATGCGGTTTTGCGGATCAAATGCCGCTTTAACTCGCCGTAATTGGGTAAACAAGGTGTCACCAAAAAACGCCGGTCCGTATTCTGAACGATATCCTTTGCCATGCTCCCCCCACATCAGGCCACCGTATTTCGCAACCAGCGCAACCACTTGGTCTGACAGGGTTTTCATGATTCGCTCTTGTTCCGGATCGCATAGGTCCAGTGCGGGGCGAACGTGGAGCACACCCGCATCGACATGACCAAACATGCCGTAATGCAGATCATGGCTGTCTAACAAGGCTCGAAATTCACTAATAAAGTCGGCTAGGTGTTCAGGCGGCACACAGGTATCTTCGGCAAAAGGCACCGGCTTCGCTTTCCCTTTCGTCGCTCCGAGCAGGCCGACCGCCTTTTTTCTCATCGCATAAATCTTGTTGATCGACGCGAGATCACGACAGATTTGGTAGCCAATCACGCCCTGTTGCTCGTGCTCAATCAAGGCATCCAGCTTGTCACAAAGAGCGGTAATTTGTTGGTCAATATCGTCAGCGTCATTGCCTGCAAATTCCACCATGTTGATGCCATGCATGGTTTTACCCGGCACATCTTGCAACAAATCACTCACGGTGTGCCAAACAATGTCGTTGCGTGCCAAATCCAACACCTTGGCATCAACAGTTTCGACCGATAACGCCTTGGCCTCGACCATCATGGGCGCATTGCGCAAGGCCGAGTCAAAGCTGTCGTACTTGATGTTGACCAAGGTGCGCACGGTCGGGATCGGAGTAATGTTTAAGGTCGCTTCGGCAATAAAGGCCAGCGAGCCTTCCGCGCCACATAGGACGCGGCCGATATCAAACCGACTCAATGCGTCATCATAGACATGCTTAAGATCGTAACCAGTGAGAAAGCGGTTTAAAGGCGGAAAGGTACGCGTGATCAAATCTCGGTGCTCTCGACACACCGACGAGACAGTCTCTAATGCACGACCGGCAAGATCGTCTCGCTCCATCGCATGATTTAATTGGTCACTATCTAAAGGTTGCGTATCTAACACACTGCCATCGACGAGTACCGCCTTTAACCCCAATACATGGTCAGAGGTTTTCCCGTAACGAAGCGAGCCTTGTCCCGATGCATCCGTATTGATCATACCGCCAATGGTGGCGCGATTACTGGTCGAAAGGTCGGGCGAGAAGAAGAAACCGTAAGGCCGCAGGATGTCATTGAGCTGATCTTTAATCACGCCAGCTTGTACCCTGACCCAGCCTTGCTCTGGGTTAACCTCCAAGACCTGATTCATGTGGCGAGAAACATCTACCACCACATGTTTCGTCAGTGATTGGCCGTTAGTGCCCGTTCCGCCACCGCGAGGAGAGAATTTAATCGCATTGAAAGGCGGCGCTTGTACGGTGTGCCCAATGAGTGCGAGGTCGTCCACACTCGCCGGGAAAAGCACTGCTTGTGGCAGTGCCTGATAGACGCTGTTATCGGTCGCCACCGCCAATCGGCTCGCGTAAGTTGACTCAATATCGCCTTCAAAGCCTGCTTGCTGCAAAGCGGTTAGAAAATCAACGACGGCGGACGACAAGCCCGCCTGTGGGTGTATTGCCGGTATCATTGCTGTTCCTGTGCGCAGTATCCACCATGCCTGGTGTGACTTTTTGTTGTGCTGTCACTTTACCTTAACTCTACGTACAGCCAAAGCGATCACCAACAAATACCTATCACAATGATTGCATGCCCATTTTACCAGCTAACCAACGTGCTAACTCAGGGCTGGCGATCAATGCCCAAGGCGGTATGCTCCAAATTGCCATGCACGTGAAAATCAGCAACACCCAACTGACCCCAGTTAACTGGCTGACACCATAAGCAATACCGAGAATGATCCCCGCGCCGAGAATAATCCACGCAAAAGTGAGTATTTTTCCGCCTCGTGTTTGTGCGGGTTTACGGGTTGGGAACAGCTTATGCCAAACTTGACCGGTATAAACGCCGGCCGCGAGGGCAGCGAGATACAGCAAATTTGGCAACTTCACCGCCAATGCTGCAAGCGCCAATACAATGCATACCAACAGCCATATCCGTGCGGTATTGAGCAGTGGCCGCGCATTTTTTACCGTCAGACCATCGAGTTTGACGGTCACACTTGCAATGCCGGCACCAATCAAACCGCCAATGATGACATCACTGGCAAAGTGTACACCGAGGTACATCCGATTCAGGCCCATCAATACAATCACTAATACTGTCAGCGCCAACGCTCCATAGGCGGGCGGATGCTCAGCGCGCCGCTTAAGATACCAAGCCGTTGTTACCGCTGCCGCCAGTAAGGTGTGGCCGCTCGGTACTGTAAAACCTCTCGCATCACCGATTTTTAGCTCGGGCCAAATAAAGAAAGGCCGAGGCATTGCAAAGCCGCTTTTTAGAAGGGTTGATACCGCGGCAGCACTGATCAGCAAAAACAACAAAGACAAGGCCGATTTATGGCCTCTGAAAACCAAAAATAGCGGTACAAAAGCAAGATAGAATGCCGTTTCCCCTAAAATATTGACCAGCCAAAAGACCTGAGTGGTGAACGAAGCCATGGTCTCGCCCATTGCGGCAACGGCTTGCTGGACACCCGAGACTAACCCGTACTGACTCACATAAAAGGCAGGGGCGAGTGCGCTAAAGTCTGCCAACGCGGTCACATCGCTGCTTGGCACTTTATCGACTAAAGACCACAGTAGCGCTCCCCTGTCATTAAATCGGTATTGATAGTCTTCAGCGTGCGCTTTGGGTACGAGTCGGGCTTCGTCAATTTCAGAGGCAAAGTTCGGCGCCAGCCACGCAGGCAAAATGCCAGTACCATCCGCTTGGGAGACAACCGGTAATGGGGCCAAGCTGCGACAATCAAACAAGACGCCGCGATGATCCTGATAACGCACCTTACCAACATCGACGCGAATAGCGGTCTCTTCAAATACTTCTCGTGCTAATGCTTTTTGCGGGGATTCCGCAAGGCTTACACGGCCGCCCGGTAATCCATAGCGGCCACTGACGCGGTCTTTGACGAGCAGCAAGCGCCCTGCAGGATCAACCACCATACAAGCCACGCCAGCGATCCCTTGCTCAGGTGAAAACGTATTCTCTGCGTCGGCTAACACAGAACTCGACACCAACCAGCTAACAACTGACAATAGTAAGGCGATACTCCATTTCATGCGGCAGCTCCTGAATGCATGTGTCGTAACAAAATAAAAAAGGACAACGGATGACGCAGCCTGACCCTCTTTCTCCCTATTATTATCATCATAACTTCCTATGCTTGATGGATTTAGTGTCTGAACGTGATTGGGATCTGCTCAATCACGCAGAGCGTCATTGGATCACCACCTTTCAACAGCTTAGCTTTAAGGCGCAATGTTTGCTGATCCGATTATTGATGCGTCGTCATGATTGGTTTGTCGCCGAAAAATTGGTGTATCACGAACTCGGCGACTTATCTCCTTTGCTCGACGAATTAGCCACGCAGGGCTATGTCCGCCTCACCCATCAGGCGGCCACCGAGGTGGTGCTGAATCTCCTGACCAAACCCCAAATGGCTCACGCTTATCCGCAGGCTGACGTGCCCAAAAGCGCCAGTAAAGCGCAATGGCAAGTCGCGATTCAAGCGACTTATGGCGACATGTTGACCAGCCCAACCATGCTTATTGAGTGTCTGCAACCTGAGTTGTTATCCGTATTTTTACTGCTCTACTTTGGTAACTCGCGCCAAGACTTGAGTCAGTTTGTGGTGGCCGAGCTAGGTATTCAAACCTTTGAATCTTACGCGCTCCGTCAATCAGAGCGCCTCTTTCAATGCCGTGAACATATCGACCATTGGTTGCACTTGTCGGCATTGAATGAGCATTATTGGCAAGCGAAAAAAGCCAAGCAACCCGACATCATTCTCGCCCTAACTGACCAGCTTCCCACGCCGTACGCATGGCCACCACTGGAGCGGAAACGCCAACGGTTGGTGAATCGCATTGCCCGTGAACACGAGCGTCATGCAAACCTCGATACGGCACAAATGCTCTATCAAACCACTACACAGCCTCCAAGTCGTGAACGACAAGCGCGGATAGCCATCAAGCAAAACGATATCGACTTAGCCTCCACACTGATCGGCACCATGTTGCGCGCCCCTCATGATGAAGATGAACGTGACATCGCCTGTCGTCTCGCCAAACAAAAAAAGATTCAACAACATATTGGGCTCCATGAATGGCCTGCGACGCCGATCAGTGAAATACACACAGAGCACCTGGCTTTACCCTTGCGCGATCGCGTCGAGTGGGAAGTCGCCGATTATTATCGCGCTCAAGGTTGGACAGTCTGGTACAGCGAAAATTGCTTATTGAACGCACTGTTTGGATTATTTTTTTGGGACATCCTTTTTATGCCCGTCCAAGGAGCATTTCTTAACCCATTTCAACGCGGGCCACGTGATTTATACAGCGAGGAGTTTTGCACTGCGCGCCAACCTGCCATTGACGATCGCCTCAGTGACATAGACAACGCGCGGGCGCTGATAAAGCAGCATTATGCAGAAAAGCACGGCATAACCAATGATTGGGTCCACTGGGGAGTTATCGAATGGCCGTTACTGGACGCAGCGTTACGCACGCTCTCTGCCCATCAACTCAAAGCGTGTTTCGAAAGAATATTGTTTGATCGACGCCACAATCGCAGCGGTCAGCCTGATCTTTTTATGTGTCGGGGCGATGACTATCAGTGGGTCGAAGTAAAAGGACCCGGCGATACGCTCCAGCACCATCAAAAACGCTGGCTGCACTTTTTTAATCATCATGCCATCAATGCAAAAGTCATCTATGTGCAGCGCTGCCCGCAGTGATAATGATGTGATTACTGGACAGCGCATGGCGATGCAAGGCCTCGCCTAAAGAGAGTGGTGGGAGCTTAAAGTGACACCGTCACTCATCACTTTCAACGGTGGGATTAAAAATGTAGCGTGAACCGTCATACACCAAGCGTTTAATCAATTCACGACAGTGCTGAAGTCCTGATTGATCAAAAGACAAGCCGTAGCGCTGCATGCCCCACTTTTGTTGACGATTCTCTACTTGTCCACTCAGCACAAAACAGTCATCCCCGTGCGAAGGCCGGACTTGAATCGCGAGTTGGTGCTTCATTTCAAACACGGGAGCGATAGCATCAAAACTAAACCCACAGCCACCGGCGGAGATATCGGTTAGGTTGACCGACAAACGTCGCTTCTCAAGTGGGATTTCACCTTTGACGTTGAGCTCATAACGGCTTTCTTTCCGCTGTTGGATCAACTTGGCTTGCTGCGGTAATTCCACCAGCATAATCGCGGCTGGCGACATCATGATATGTGAAATCCGTGAGGCAAAACGAATTTTGGTGCCTTCCCCCTCATCCGATACGCCATCAACCGCAATGCGATACCCTTCTACAAAGAACTGGTTTAACTGCTTAACGTTGCGGGTGGGAATGGTAAAGAACAGTCGCTGTTCGCCATCAAAGCCAATGAAGGTACTCTGGCAGCTAAAAATTTGCCCAACCGGGGTTTTAATTTGTACGTGAGTGGCGGTGCCATGTTTAAGAAAGCCAACCGCACGTAAGCCAATCACGGCTTCTTCACGCACTGTTTTATACTTTTTGGCTTTAAGATCGGGGAGTGCTTGGGTCATGAATTATCTTATAGCGTTATAGTTATCAACTATTTATACAGCTAGCGAAATAAGGGGTCAACAATGGAGCACACTAAGACTGTGCCCCATCACTGATTGTGTTAGATCATTAACATCGCAAATAGCATCAGCGGCATCGACTCGCCATTGCTAGACACAATTTGATTACCCTCAATAGTGGCAGTGAGCTCAAACTGTCCCTCATTCATCGTCGCGTATCCCGCTTTGATCAACTGCTGTTTTTTCGCCTGCCATTGCGGCTGGCTGAGCAATGCATCTGGCACGGTAATGTCGATATTGCCTGACAAACGGCTGACCAAGGCATTTAAGTCTAACTGCGCCGCGGCTTGTGGGTCCGCTTTGGCTAAGTTCAGCGCAACATTAGCGCTTACATCGCCATCCGGTAAGGTGATGCTCGCCGGTGCAATATCTAACGCTAGTCCTTGCTGTAATAGCGTCATCATCGCTTGATCCAGTGCGTCAACTTGCTCTGGGTTCTCAAGATCAGATGATAGGCCGGCGATCGTCGCCATCGCCTGATAGTCTAGCCCTTTCGCATCAAAGACCAACGCGATGTTGCGCCATTCACTGTTATCCGGCAACGTAAATGAAGACACGGTAATGCGGTTCGCATTATCAATGCGCGCACGCGTGTTTTCGTCTGCATTGACCATTTGATTGCTGATCTGAACTTGACTTTTTCCGACTCGATAAGCTTGGTTGCTGGTATCAACCAGACGCATGCCTTCAACCGAAAATGCCTGCTCACCAATCCAAAGATCATCTTGTAAATAACCCCGTCCTTGACCTTTAGCCGTATCGATTTTTATCTGCTCGCCGTTATCGGCGTTCAGCGCCGCCGCTGGCCAGTTAAAATCGAAGGTAATTTCACCATCGCGTGCCAAGCTCCCCATCAAGGTGAGCTCGCTGGCTGTCAGATTCTTGCCTTCATTCGTGAATGAGAAAGGCGCGACGGTCAACTGATAATCCGACGCTCCTGTCACAAGCGTTTCCATGTCCAATCGGATAGGAGTCGGGTTACCCGGCCATAGGCGCTGGGTGAGTGTTTGTAGCTCGGGGGTCAACACTAAGGTATTCGTCGATGATACGCCGAGCACACCATGCGTGATCTCTGAGGAAAGATCATACTCACTGGGCAGGCCCGCTTCTTCTAAGGCTAGCTTGACGTCACCTTTAAAGTGCAAACGCGTCAAAGCGCGAGAATCAAGGTAACCGCGATGGTATTCCCGTTGTTCAACCATAATGTCTGGCGAGCTAAATTGTGCCACTTCGCGCTCATACATAGATTGCGCGATTTGACCGGTGGCAAACGGCCAACATGCCGCCACCGCAACAGCGCCAGCCATGGCGCCGTATTTTCCTAGAAACATATCTTTTGCCCTCAAGGCATTCGAAAAGCTCTAGTGTAACCAAAAATAGACGGTGACGATAACACTGACATGGCATCCTGCGTGATGGGCGATAACCGCCGATATAGCAATCCGTATCTTTTTACATGAAAAACCATATATCTCACTGATTTTTATCATTTAAAAAACAAGCCCGCACCGGTAATTATTTTATAAAATAGCATTAGATCTCCCAGCCACCTCACGCTATGATGATTCGTCCTACTTGCAAGCCCTCCCGGCATAATGAGGCAGGAAAACACTACCATTGACGCGTCTCTCACCGCTTAGATGAAGGCTCAAATTATTCTTACGCCCATCACTTTGCCCGACGTGTTTAATGCGATCGACGTTTGATTCTCAGAGGCACATTTCGATGTATGTATTCGCGCGTTTTCGGTATGCGTGGAATAGCGGACAGCGCGGCGTCAGCGTCGGCCTCTCGTGTTTAATGGCTGCGCTGGCCGTTTGCGTGTTGATCCTCGCCGCGTCGCCACCTCCTTTGCATGCCGCGCCATACATCGCCTCTCCCTTAGGCCATCTCATTGCTGATTCGGCCGCGACACCCCATAACCACCATCGTCTTGATATTGCATTGTTGGTAAGTCGCCTTGGACTGTCACGAGCAACAAATGACAGCGACAGTCCCGGCGATGACAAAAACTCACATAACCCGACTAGTCACCTTGTGGACACCTGTGACGCGTTTTTGCGCTTCGCGACACACTTCATGCAAGTATTGACGTGTCAAAGACAGCAACAGACATTAACGGTTGTTGTGCCTCGATTACTGCAGTTTCCTCACCTATTCGCACGCTATGCACATGCCTAGTTCTTTCACCATAAGTTGTTGAAAACGTGAATAGGTTTGATGAGGAAATAGTCTTGGACGCTTTATCTGTATTTTCTGCATTATGGCATCATGATCTCGCTGCACTGCAGCACATGGATCTGTCATTGCTTTATGTTTGTGTCGGCTTGTTAGTATTCGCAGAAAGCGGCTTTTTACCCGCCGCGCCCTTACCCTGCGACAGCGTTATTGTGCTTTGTGGGAGTTTGGCGGCTTTTGGCGTTTTTAACCTCTACGTGATCATAGTAATTCTGATCATGGCTGGCTGGTTAGGCAGCGCAATAGCCTTTTATCAAGGACAACGATTAAAAGAGTGGCGGTGGGTATCTCATTGGTTGAATAAAGTGCCTGCCAAGCATTTGCAGCGAGCCGACACGTTAATCGGCCGATATGGTCTGCATGCCATGTTTGTCGCACGTTTTTTACCCGTGGTACGGTCGCTACTCCCGATGATGATAGGGTTAAGGCAAGGGCTATCACTGCCCCGTTTCTTGATGAGTTCGCTCTGCAACGCGGTTTTTTGGATCTGTCTGTTGGTCTTATCAGGCTATGCCATTTCATACCTGCCGCCCAAACTGGCTGGTATCGTTAATCATCTTTTGATTATTGCGCCACTGATGACATTAGTGATTGCCAGCCTCAGTCTGTTGGTCGGATGGTTGTTCCACCGCCGCACCCGTAAACGCCGCAGCCAACTCACCACCGAACAGGAAACCTTGATCGAGTAATACTAAGTACAAGGCGTCAGCACATCATGGGTTGGCGCCTATTTTGTGTAAGGATGTGACAAAGTGCGTTATTGTCGACCGATTCGCATCATCACTGGCTAAATCCGCTTACAATGCAAAGTATTGAGCAGAAATTCAGCGATTCCTTATGAATGCCTACGTGATTTTGTGCGTCGACCACGATCCCATCATTATCGAGAAGCTCACTCACGATTTAGCCCCTTTTCGGGATGTTTTCGATCTGTGTAGTGCCGATAACCCTGATGACGCCAACGCACTTCTTGATGAATGTCAGCATCAAGGTCAACAAGTGGCAATGTTGATTTGTCATAATCAACCCGGTGATGACAGTGGCATCAATATGCTCGTCAACATCGATAATCACCCAGCTAGCATCGGTGCGCGCACTCTATTGCTCAGTGATGCGCCACAGTATGATGCCATTTTGCAGGCGGTGAATGAGGGACGGTTAAACTATTGCATGCACAAGCCTTGGCGTCGGGATGAACTACAACGCGTGGCCGAAAAAGAGCTAACCACCTATGTGTTACGCTACTGCCAGCATGATTTACTCCGCTATGCTGAAGCGCTCGATCACCGCGCCTTGCTTGATGCACAAGTGGAACGCGAAATTAACCAGTTCCAATCTCAGCTGTTCTCCCCCTCAAGTAGTGACACCCGCGCCATTGCCGACAAAGTAATTCAAGGTCTCTATGCTTTTTTCGAAGGGAATGATGAAAGCAAAGCGTGTCGCACTTACAGCCCTCACCATGTTCTTACCAAAGAAAATCAACCCAATGCATTTCTCTGGTTTATTGCCGAAGGCGAAGTGGGGTTATACAAAACCGATGACGATAGCCAAGAGCATCATGTTTCTACTCTAAAAACAGGCAGCTTGATCGGCAGCATGTCATTTGTCACCGGCGAAGTGTCTTTCTCAACGGCCCGCACTTTGACTCGCACCCAAGTGATCAAAATTGACCACGAACTGTTTGCCAAAATCATGCGTAGCCGCTCAGAGCTATTGCCGCTGTTTATCCAGCACCTACTACTGCATTTTAACCAGCGCTTAAAGCGCAGTATTGGCACCGAAATTCAATTGCAACAAACCCTCGCCTCATTAGACGCCGCCAATCAGCAATTGGTCGAGAAGGAAAAAATGGCGTTGCTTGGGCAACTCGTGGCCGGTGTCGCCCATGAACTAAACAATCCCGTGTCGGCCATTCTGAGAAATAGCGACGCCCTCGGTCATGCATTACAAGCGGTCGCACAAGCACCGTTAACGCCTGATAGCCTTGAGCAAGCACTCACATTATTGCAGACGAACCGCGAAGCTACGCCTCTCTCGACGGCTCAAGCACGCGCCTACACTCAAAACTTAACCGACCAAGTCGACGATCGTCATCTTGCCCGTGATTTAGTCGGGATGGGACTGTATCAAGCTGATGAAGTCTCGCACTGGCAACAGCTACTGGGCGATGCCTTTACTCCCACGGTGGAAATCTGGCGACAATACGCCCGCTGCGGCCGCTTGCTGCGTTCAAACCATGTCTGTGCCCAACGCATTGCCGATTTAGTCAAAAGCTTACGCACCTACGCGCGCCAAGATACTGAGCAGCGTCAGCGCACCCAGCTGCTGGAGGGCATTGAAGACACCCTGACCTTATTTGAGCATCGACTGAAACCCCATCAATTGGATAAACGCTACCACCCATTGCCGGAAATTGTCGCCCAGCCCTACGCGCTGGCGCAAGTGTGGACCAACTTAATCGCCAATGCGCTCGACGCCATGCCAGAGCCCGGCACACTCACGGTACAAACCGACCTTGTCGATAACGATGAAGCAAGTTACATCCAAGTCGCGATTTCAGATACCGGCGTGGGCATGACGCCAGAGCAACAAGAAAAAATCTTTGCCTTAAACTACACCACCAAACGCGAGGGCCACTTTGGCTTGGGCATTGGTCTGACCGTGTGCCAACAAATTATCCAGCAACATGGTGGTGATATTCGTGTGTCATCTGTTCAGCAACAAGGCACCACCATGACAGTGACACTGCCCGTGTCGCTCTCCCCTGCTACCCGTAAGGAGCCCCAGTTATGAGCCAGTATATGATTTTATGCGTGGATGACGAACGTGACGTGCTTGATAGCGTCATGGATGACTTACAAAGCTTTTCTGATCATTTTGAGTTAGAAGCCGCAGAGTCGGTTGCAGAAGCACGCGATGTGATTGAGCAAATGGCGGCGCAAGGCACGCAATTGGCACTTATCCTGTGTGATCACATCATGCCAGGTGAACTTGGCGTCGATTTTTTGATTGAGCTGGCGAAACAACCGCAAACCGCAGGGGCGCGTAAACTGCTTCTCACCGGCCAAGCGGGACTGGAAGACACAGTATCGGCGATTAACCACGCCAGTTTACATTACTACATTGCTAAACCATGGCAAAAAGCGACACTTACCAGCGTAGTCACCGATCAATTAACCAGCTTTATGATTGAGCACGAACCAAACCTGTTGCCATGGACCAGTGTACTTGATACGCCAAGACTCGTGGACGCCATCAACAAGCATAAATTCGAGGTGGGCGGCGAATAAGCGCTTTTTGCCTGAATACCCGCCATTGGGTCAGAAATCGGTAAAAAAGCCACGTCTGCCACACGGATGTGCTTGTTTATTCGTTCAATCGTCTTATAGAATGATTTCAACACCAATAACAAGTGGAATTGATAATGCGTAAATCTCTATTAGCCGGCGCTATTGTCGCTCTGGCCTCATTCAGCGCCGCGGCCAATGAAGACGACGCCAGCCTGAGCACCATGAGTAACTTCAGTTACGATTACGTTGAAGGGCGCATTGGTGTCAGCCCACTCACCTATGGTGCAGGATTTAGCATGTCTATCCATCCTAATGCACACATTCGCGTTGAGGCAGACACCGAGTTTGATTCAGACTGGGATACATCAGCTGGGATTGGCTTTCATGCCCCGATTAATAACTGGGCAGACTTGACCGGTGAGCTGCTTGCTCGTGGCGTGAACAAAAAGGATTACGACAGTGATGTGGGCCTAGAAGTGAACCTAGGTATCCGTCAGTGGTTGGGTCCACAGGTAGAAGTTGGCGGCCAA
Organism: Salinivibrio sp. IB574; assembly: GCF_001996205.1. Lineage (NCBI taxonomy): Bacteria > Pseudomonadati > Pseudomonadota > Gammaproteobacteria > Vibrionales > Vibrionaceae > Salinivibrio > Salinivibrio sp. IB574. The sequence goes on from NZ_MUFN01000041.1 coordinate 16,501, forward strand.
ATTGGTTTGCTCACCGTTGATGACGAAGAAGATACCTTTGGCTCTGCATACGGCCGTTTCCACGCCACCGAACTCTTTTCTTTGGGTGCCGAGTATCGTGTAAACGAGTGGTATGGCGACCAATTTATGTTTACCACACGCTTTAAGTACTGATCCCCAAACGTACTAAAGACAAACGGTCAACAGATACAAAAAAACCCGCATCACGCGGGTTTTTATTTGCTTGCTATCCGGCACGGTTAGCGGATCAACAGCATCGGCACCGTTGATTCAACCAGCAGCTTGGTGGTGTTGCTGCCCAAGAAGAACTGACGCAGTTTCGAGTGACCATAAGCCCCCATCACAATCAGTCCAACTTGGTTGGCCGCTTGATAGTCTAGGATAGCGCGGTGCACCTCACCGGTTAACTGCACTTCAACCACATTGACACCCGCCGTTTTCAAGCGTTCTGCCGCACGTTTAAATGCTGCCAGCTTTTCTTGTGAGTCTTCTACCATCACCAAATGACAAGTCATCCCTGCCAACAGCGGCGTGCTCAAGGCTTTTTCTACCAACTTTTCGCTGATGTCGCTGCCATCAAAGGCCAATAAGTAAGACTCTGGCGCACTGAACTCACCATTCGCGACCAAGGTATGCGCCTTGATGGAGCGGATCACACTTTCCAGCTGCGAGCCAATCGCTTTGGTATCGTTTTGATGCAATTCACCCGATTTACCCAATACCAAAACACGAGTTTGTGGCTCGAGCTCAAGTAATGTTTCTACTAAATGGCCGTGGCGTTGCAGTTTACGCACATCGTCCAGCCCTTTGGCTTTCGCGTCGTCTTCCAGCTCGGACAGCAGCGCTTTGCCGTGTTTCATGGCTAGCTTGGCACGCTGCTCATCCAGCTCCACCAGCTCTTGCAACAGTTGTTCACGGCTCCCGACTCCTAGGTTACCTGAAAGCTCAGGTTCCGCTGGGTGTGAGGATTTATCCAACACATGCAAAAGTGTCAAAGGGACAGACAAGCGCTTGGCTACCCAAACGCTCAAATCTGCTACTTGCTTTGAATAATGCGGGCCATCTACGCACGCGGTAATTTGTTCCATGGTCGGTCTCCTTAGTGGCCACCCATCATTTTTTCTACTTCTTCCGGCTTATCGTGCACGCCGAACTTATCGACGATGGTCGCCGTCGCATCATTCATACCCACGATGTTTACTTCAGTGCCTTCACGACGGAATTTAATCACCACCTTGTCGAGTACAGACACGGACGTAATATCCCAGAAGTGCGCTGCAGAAAGATCGATGGTGACACGCTCCACCGCTTCTTTGAAGTCAAACGATGATAAAAATTGATCTGACGAGGCAAAAAAGACTTGGCCAACAACGCGATACGTGCGCTCGTCGCCATTGTCTGCATTGTCGCTTTTGACCACCATAAAACGACCAATCTTGTTGGCGAAAAATAGCGCCGCGAGTAACACACCCACAAACACACCAATCGCCAAGTTATGGGTGAACACAACCACAGCAACGGTCGTCAGCATAACGATATTGGTCGACAGTGGGTGCGACTTCAGATTAATGATGGACTCCCAAGAGAAGGTACCGATGGAAACCATAATCATGACCGCGACCAACGCAGCCATCGGAATCTGGCTAATCCAATCGCTGAGGAACACCACCATGATTAGCAGCAAAGTACCGGCGATAAAGGTCGATAGACGTCCGCGGCCACCCGATTTCACGTTGATAACGGACTGACCAATCATCGCACAACCGGCCATACCACCAAGAAAACCGGTCGCAATGTTAGCCACACCTTGGCCTTTACATTCACGGTTTTTATCGCTGCTGGTATCGGTCAAATCGTCCACGATAGTGGCGGTCATCATTGATTCCAACAAGCCAACCACCGCCAGTCCCGCAGAGTATGGGAAGATAATCGCCAGCGTGTCCCAGTTTAGCGGTACGTCCGGCCACAAGAATACAGGTAAGGTATCCGGCAGCTCACCCATGTCTCCGACAGTACGTAAATCAAGGTTGTATGTCATCGCGATACCGGTAAGGACCAAAATACACACCAACGGAGAAGGAATGGCTTTACCAATACGCGGGATATAAGGGAACAAATAGATAATGCCAAGGCCCGCTAACGTCATTGGGTAGACATGCCAGAGGATGTCGCCCTCGCGCATGATCTCGGGGCCAAACAGCTCAGGGAGTTGCGCCATAAAGATCAAAATCGCCAAGGCGTTCACAAACCCTGTCACCACTGAGCGCGAGACAAAACGCATCAGATTGCCGAGTTTTAGATAACCCGCACCAATCTGCAGAATACCGGTTAGCACGGTAGCGGCAAGTAAGTATTGCAAGCCATGCTCTTTCACCAAGGTGACCATCAGCAATGCCATCGCACCGGTGGCTGCCGAGATCATCCCCGGACGACCGCCTACAAAGGCAATGATCACGGCGATACTGAACGAGGCATACAGACCGACTTTGGGATCAACGCCGGCAATAATCGAAAAGGCAATCGCTTCAGGAATCAAAGCCAATGCCACTACGATACCCGCGAGGATATCGCCGCGTACATTGGAGAACCAATCACGCTGAATTCTATCTATCATGAACGTCTCTATAAATTGGGATTAAAAAGTGATGTCGCGTTCTGATCTCGGGCCTGCTGCAACCCAGAAAATCAAAAGGCGTGATCCTAGTCAGTTATTAACCAAGCGTCAACCGTCACATTTTTATCAATAAAAGACGTTATTCCGATAAATCAAACCGTTATTGGGTTGATGTGATATTTTTAGCGTAGATTTATTGCCATCTTTTCTTGATACGCGCTTTTCCGTATTGTCTGGGCCAGTGATTGGTCATCAATCACCATACGATTAGACTTACAAGCGCGGATAGACGGGCACGAGCAGAACGGTAAACACCAGAATAAGCCCAGCAAGCGCATAAACCAATTGATTGAGTGTCCATCCAATGTCAATCACGATACCAAATACCCAAGGCGCTAATGCGGTGGAAAGAATCATCATGCCCGTGACCAAAGAGCGAATGGCACCAATATGCGAGACTCCGTACATTTCCGCCCATAAGGTATTAATCACCGGATTGGTTGCACCAATCGCTAAACCAAAAAGGCACATAAAAAGCGGCGCCGCTAAGGTGTGATTGACGTTGGCAATCACCATCAACCCAAGCAACAGTGGAATGGGGATTAAGATAAGTACATTTCGCGAACGGTATTTATCAATCAAGCTGCCTGATATTACTGAACTTAGCCAATGCACGGCACCGTAAAATACGAAACTGCCCGCTAACACGCTAGGTGTCCACCGTTTCGCTTCTAAGATAAAGTCCTGTTGGATAAAGACGCCGGTGACCAAAAACGGCGTCACCAAGGCTATCGGTATGATCATCCAAAACCGCCAGTCGCGAATAACTTGACGCCGACTCGCATCACTGGCGTGGTTTTGATTATCTGCCTCAATACGCGTTCGTTTAAGGTCTGCTTTTCGGATCAGCAATAGCACTAATGGTAAAAACACCACTAACAGGGTGGCACCAATGAACAACCAGCTTTCACGCCAGCCTAAAAACGCGATTAAGCCAATGACGATTGAGGGTAAAACCACCTCGCCAATGGCGACACCACTGCCGACTAAGCTAATGGCTTTACCTTTATCCTGCTGCGCACGCTTAATCACAGTGGCTTGCGCAATGTGAGGTAAAAAACCTTGTCCACAAAACCGCAGTAAGAAAAAAACCAGCAGCAGCCCTACCACACTATCAACCGAGTACATCAACACACACGCGACCATCAGTAACGTGGCAAAAAAGATCAGTAATTTGTCGACCCGCACCCGATCGACCACACCACCAAAGCTAATCACCAACACACTGCTGGTCATGGTCGCAATAGCGTAAATCCCGCCGTAGGTTGCATCGCTCAACAACAGCGCATCTTTAATACTGCTGCCATACCAACTGATGAAAAACGATTGACCAATGTTGCCAAAAAAGATCGATAGAAAGCCAAAGGCAATTAACGGCCATTGGTGCTTAATTAATGTCACATACGATCGCGCTAGCATACGCCCCCGTTGTCCCCTGTCATTCCATTTTGAAACGTCATATATCAACACGCCTTCAAGGGTTTACTTAATGCATGAGATGAAAGCTGACTATGACATGCCTGCACGGAAGAAGAAATGAAACCCGACCTGCTTACGTCGGTTTTGTGATGCCTTTTAATCCATATTGGCGATGGATCAATCGCTTATTCATGTTTTCACCGCTTACTGACACACAAACGGACTGAGATGCGCTAGGCTTTGCGCCCTCTCAATATCACAGACAATAACAACAATATGAATCCAGTCATGTCAGCGCCAACCAAGATGGCGTTACGCTTCCCCAAAGGGCGATTCGCCATGTTGAGTGTGTACAGCTTTACCGGTGCCGCCATTGTGGCTTCTACCATTTTTTCCCTGCTGCTGTTCTTATCCCTTGACGACAACCCGCTAATGCAATGGTTGTTCGGGGCATTGGCAGTGATTTTTGAAGCGGGTAAGTTTTACGCATGGTACGAGTTTGGTGAGCGCCGGGCGCACGGCAACTATGTGGGTGCCTTATCAGCCTTGGCTTTTTATCTCATTTTGGCCTTAATCTCGATTGGCGGCAGTATTGGCGGCATCAATAGTGCCACCAATGCCGCGCAAAGTGAGCAGCGCCAAGCCCAAGCGCAGATTGACGCTTATAACCGACAAATCGATGCTATCGAGCAACAAATCACCTTGAATAATCAAGCCGCTGAACGTTATATCGAATTGGATAGAATTGCGACTGGCGTGGCGCGATTACAAAAAGAAAACAACCAATTACGTAAAGAGCAACAACAGCTCGCGTTCGAGCGCGATAGTTTGCCCGCAGTGGCACAGGGATCCATCTTGGGATTGATTAGCAACCTTGCTAACACATTAGGCATCAGCGCCGATCAAGCCCAATCTTGGCTGGTGATTTTTCTCTCTGTGTTGCTAGATTTGTTCGCCGCTTTCTTTGTCGGCGTGATTGGTGAAGAGCAGCGTTTCCGCCATTGGTATCGTCATCCACATGCCGCGCCCCCTGCGCCTGTGAACACCAAGGTGTTTCCTCGTGCCAACGAGATAGACACGGAATCCACCACGCCGGATTCAGCGTCTCCTCAGGAGGATACGGATGCGCCTTATGCCGATATCAAAGCCGCGTTAGCCGCCAAAACGTTACGTTGTAGCAAGAAAGCCGTGATGGCGGAGTATGCGCTCAGCCAAGAGGCTGTCGATGCCCTATTTACCCACTTACAACAACAGGGATTGGTCGCCAAAAAGCCGAACCACCATTATCACTGGGTGGGTTAAGCCACCAATATCAATATACCGCTGAGTATCATGGCGGGAAGCCCACTTAAAAACAGCCACAGTCCGAGCTTGTCATCGGGCTGTGACGATGAATCGATCACCATCGCGTGTTGTTGAGCCGTGAGCGCCCGGCGTGTTACTGAATCACGATACCAATAGCGGCTTTTGTAACGACTGTACGTCACAAGCCCCGCTGCCGACCAAACGAGCCCCCCGACGTAAAATGCGCCATCCCCAAACGTCGTCAATGTGACCCATCCCACCTGCCACGCACCAACCACAGCGGCCCCGGCTATTGCCGTTGACACTAACCAAACATAGAGAAAATGCACACTTGGCGATGTAGATCCCTTCAGGCGATGTGGTGCTTTCATCATGTTTCCTTTCTGTGTCTGAGTGCGCTCATCCTAACTATTGATAGTCCCATCTCTTTGCGGCATGGCGGTGATGTGGTACAAACATCTTGTAAGTTTGTTAATCAGTACGTTACCTGACCTTTTAGCACCTTACCGATAAAAACAATTTATAACCAAGCAAATACAACAAAAAGGTGATCTATGCATAAGGCTGCACAAGAGGTGCATGCGCCTGAGGCATCAGTATGGCGCGCGTTGGGCGATGTCAGTCCGTTGTGTCTCGCCGTCCTACCGTGGGGTGTACTCTGCGGTTCATTAGGGCTGCAAATGGGATTCAGTGCGCTACAAACACAAGCCATGTCATTACTGGTTTTTGCAGGAGCGGTGCAATTGTCGGGCACCATGATGGTGGGCAATGCAGCGGGCTTACCGGCGGTGCTCGGTTCTACACTGGTAATTAGCGCACGGCACCTTCTCTATGGTGCTCACTTTCGACAGTACATCACTCCTTTGCCACTTAAATGGCGTCTCGGCCTCGGTTTTTTACTGACTGATGAGATGTATGCGCTTTCAACCGCACACACCAACAAGCAGGGTAGATTTTCTAAACACTACGCCCTGTATACGGGCGCCGCGTTTTATGTCGGTTGGAATCTTGCCACCTTGGCGGGGATTCTCGCCGGCTCTCAGCTGAAAGCCTTGGAAGCCATCGGGCTCGATTTTGCCATTGCGGCCACCTTTATCGCACTGACCGTGCCCAGTATAAAAACCCGCCCCGTGCTGCTTTGTGCCTTGGCTAGCGGTGTCAGTATGCTGCTGTTCACCTATTACCACATCCCCAATGCGTTAATCATTGCAACCGGCGTAGGTATGGTCGCGGGGCTAATGGCTGAGTCGCTACCGACACGGAGGGCAGCAACATGAGTTACTGGTTTATCATTGTCGCGATGGCGCTGATCACCTTCTCGGTACGTTATCTGTTGCTTGCACGGAGTATCCCTGTACGCATAGGTCCGCGGTTACAACGATTCCTGACCTACTCTGCACCCGCGGTTCTAACCGCGCTATGGGTACCGATTGTCTTTTTCCCTGAAGGACACCTCTCTGTCACCCTAACCAATCCTTACTTATTAAGTGCACTTTTAGCGATCGGTTTAGCCTGTACACGTTTATCAACCTTGATGGTGGTTCTGATTTCTATTGGTGCCTTCGTGTCACTGCAACTGTGGATACTTCCACACTGACGCCATTCCGTGATGATGGGATAACACATTGAAAAAAACGGGCCTACTTGGCCCGTTTTTCTCTTCCAGCTACTTACCGTGAGAGTAATAACTTAAGCTCTCGCTCGCGTCTTTCTCAGGTTCAGTTCATCCAAATCTTGATTGAGTGACTCGGCTAATTCGCTGATTTTCTCCATATCTTGTTTGTTTTCCAACGCAATATCTGCAGCTTGTTGTCCCGATTCGGTCAATTGATTGATATTGGCAGAAATATCCGATGACACAGTACGTTGCTGCTCAATGGCGCTTGCCAGTGAGTTAATCCGGTCTGTAATGATAGAGAAGTTCTCCAGCACCCCGTCAATCGATCGCGATGTCTCGCTCGCCTGCTTCGATGCACGGTTGGCGAGCGACTCAGTACGGTCAGAAAGCTCTGAAGATTGCTTCAGGCTACGGAATAATTCATTGGTCATATTATTAATTTCACTGGCCGATGATTGCGTGCGGCTAGCCAACTTTCGGACTTCATCCGCAACCACGGCAAACCCTCGTCCTTGCTCACCTGCCCGGGCGGCTTCAATGGCGGCATTTAAAGCGAGTAAGTTGGTTTGCTCAGCCACATCGGTGATAACTTCCAAGAAGTGCTCAATTTGTCCCGCACTGTGCTCAACTTTATCAAACATTTCTGCAGAGACGTTGATTGCTGATACAAGCTCGTTCAGTTCGCTCATCATCTCAGAGAGCTCTTGCTGCGACTGACGTGAGCTTTCATCCACTTTTTCAGCTTCAGATGAAATGGCTTGTACGTCTTCTGACAGTGAGCCCACCGTACTGGTCATTTCTTCAATCGCTGTCGCAATGCTGTCGATCTTTTCGCTTTGCTCTTCGGTCAGGATAGCGCCTTTTTCCGCGCGCTTTTCTGAGCTGTCGGTAAAGCTATCCAGCGTATCGGCTGCCTTTTCTACGTTGCGAATCGTTTGGCGTAGCCGCTCAACAGCTTGATTTAATGATCGTGCGACATCGGTAAACTCATCGCCATCATTGGTGCTCAATTGGGCGGTAAGGTTGCCTTTCGCGAGCTCCTTGGCAAATGTGCTGACGCGTGTAATGCCTGCTGTAAAACGTTGATTAATAAACAGGGTCGCAGCTACTGCAATCATCAAGCTTAATCCGAGCACCACATATTCATTTAGCCAAGCCATATGAAATATCAACGCGGCATTTAAGCTCACCATGAGCGCATAGCTTGTAATGGATATGGCTCGAATTGACACCTTTGGCATAGACTTCTTCCTCCTTTGAATAAACACCGACGTGTTCGGTGCGAGGTGGAGATATCAAGAACAATGCCAACAAATAAAGACAGTACGTCGACTATAACGCCAGCAATCACTTAGCGAGAAATCACGCGGAATGAGGGCAACACAGTGACAGCATTCCGCTAGATTTATAGACAATCGTTGCATTATGCGTACGAGTATAAAAATCCGTGGTAAGAGACGCATCTCTCGCCACGAATGATGTGAGGCTAGGGTATTGCAGTTTGCAACAGGAGGGAGAGTAGGCCCGATGATACCGCTATATCTGACTACTCTTGATCTGGCGATGAAGTCCTAAGCGCTCGGTTTTGAACCCGCGAGACATGGACCAAACTCATCAACTTGATACTCGGTTTTAACAGCAGCTGTGCGCTCCCAACAATGAAAAGCCAGGTACCGCTTTCTATCAACGCATCGTTTAGGAAGAAAAAACTACCAATCAAAAACCAAATCGCGATTAGAAGGTCGTTAAAAGCCCCACACGCCTCATAACGACGTTGAATCACCAAGTGTTTATTACCGATATCAATATCCAGTTCTCGGCCGTGACGTTCAATCATGTTGCCTCCTCTGGACCTTGGTATCAGCAATCAAGATGTTGGCGTTTAACGATCAGTACCGTTTGCACCATTTTAAACGCAAAAATCACCGCGCTCACCGCGAGGAATAGCCATGCTAGTGGGATAAACGCAAAGGGTTCTTGCAGCGTGCCGTTGGCAGTAATGTTCGGAGTGGATAAATTGAACGCTAAGAGGCATCCAATGCCGAGCAGAAAGAAGATAAATGAGGTACGAAAATTTCGTAATAGGGTTAGCATAAAACCTTTTTGTTGTTGCTTCAGTGCTTAGTGTGACCAAGCTCACTGAATAAAGTTCAGTTTTATCTTCATTTTTTTCAAAAAATCTGGCTACCCCTTGGCGTCAGGGTAGCCAGATGCGCGTTTAAAGTTTGTAGGTTGCCACTTTTTCGCTAAGGTTCGCCGCTTGAATACGCAACCCATCCGCCTCTTCAGACGCATCGTTCGCACTATGAACAAGGTGCTCAGA